>CAZZZY010000033.1:0-17525 GCA_964658545.1 uncultured Acetobacteraceae bacterium
CTTAGCATATTTAGGAGCGACAATGAGATTGCTACTTGTTGAAGACGATGAATTGTTTCGGCTGGGTCTGCGGATGCGGTTGCAGCAAGAAACTACTTTGGAGATTATCGCAGAGGCAGAAGATGGAGAACAAGCTCTAGAATTAGCAAATCGCTATCCTCTGGATTTGGTCTTGATGGATATAGGTTTACCGGGCATTGGCGGGATTGAAGCTTGTCGCCAAATCAAGCAGAAGCACCCAAATTTACCAATTCTTGTTTTAACATCTCGTTCTGAAAAACCTCTGATTTCGCGGTTAATTGCCGCCGGGGCCCAAGGTTACTGTCTTAAAGGTATTCCTGCTGAGTCTTTGATATTGGCGGTGCGATCGGTTGCAGCAGGCGCTTCTTGGTGGGATCAAACAGCAACAACAGAAATTAGAGCAGCTTTTGAGGGCAATTCTGCTGTGTTGCTGGCTGCAAAAACTGAAGAATCCTTAGAAAATCCCTTAACGAAGCGAGAGCAAGAAATTCTGGCACTGGTAGCAGCTGGCAAAAGCAATCAAGAAATTGCTGAAATTCTCTACATTGCCCCTGGTACAGTGCGGGTTCATGTCCATGCTATTTTGCAGAAACTAGAAGTACGCGATCGCACTCAAGCCGCAGTTTTAGCTATCCAAAAAGGAATGGTAGCACCAGAATTATTGATTAATTGAATTAGCCTAACTTGCTAAGTCCGGCTGAAGTTGGGGCTTCCAGATTCACAGGGGAGTGTCTCAGATTAGACTTGCGTCCTTACCTTGCTCTTAGCTGGTCTAAAATTGCTGTGTTACTCTAGTATCCCGAAATTTAGTTTTGTGCGGGTTATTGCGTATGTGCGAGACTATGGATGTAGGTATTGGCTTTCTTGTGCTTGTAGCCTGTTTGATACAGCAGATTTCAAGTTGGGTGTGGTACACAAGCTAAGTCTTAAAGCTAGGAATAAAGAGTGTTTTACTTCTAAATTCACCAATTATGACCGGAGAACACAGGAAGCGTCTCCGGCTCTGTTCCTGAATTCTGCTGTATATCTGGTAAGACAGTGGGTTTTTCTAATGAAAAAATTTCTGAGATACCTGGGTTTAAGTTTGCTATCGACCTTTTTGACTTCTACTCCCGGATTGGGAGCTGAACGCATTAGCTTTTCTTATCCTCCCTTCGGCGAATTCTCGTTGTCGGTGAACTCGCTAGAAACTTTTGCGAAAGAAGGCAAAATCGATCAAGATTTTTCATTTTATGCTAGCCGTGCTACCCCCGAACAACTCGCTCAACTGCGGGATCTACTCCAGCAACGTTTCAATGTCACTCCTACTTTGGTGTCTCAGGTTACGTACTCACCCATCGGAGAGGAGGTAGTACAACAACTGGGAAAATTACTCCTCACTGAGTCTCGAAAGAACGGCTTCTATGCTATACGTGCCTCTTTGATTTTGGCTGCTGCTGATCGAGATGGCTTAACAGTTGTGAATTTGCTGCGGAAATTTCCTAGCAATACTATACGGGTGAATTTCACAGAAGGGTTAAAGATAGTCGATGACTTGTCGCAATTAATCAAAAAAAAGGATGAAGTTTTTGCCTATCTTCAAAAAGAAGCGATCGCTGAAGCAGCCAATTCAAAAATTGATTTCTCAAAACAACCAGATTTGCGATCGCCAGGAAAATTCCATTGGCAGAAAAAAAGCTTCGAGCTAAATGACGTTTCTCGCAATCGTCGTCTACCGATAGATATCTATTTACCTGAAGCAGGTTCACAAAGCCAAGGTAAAGCGCCCTTTCCCCTCGTTGTCATTTCTCATGGTCTTGCTTCAGACCGCTCTAACTTTGTCTACCTGGCTAAACATTTAGCATCTTATGGTTTTGCTGTTGCTGTACTGGAACACCCTGGAAGTAATGCCAAACGCTTTCAAGAATACTTTGCGGGTTTGGCAGGGCCACCAGAACCGGCGGAATTTATCAACCGATCTTTAGATATCAAGTATCTACTCGATGAACTCCAGCGTCTAGAAAAATCTGATCCCACCCTCCAAGGAAAACTCAATTTTCAGGAAGTTGGGGCGATTGGTCAGTCTTTTGGCGGTTATACTGTTTTGACTCTAGCAGGAGCCAAGATTAACTTTGAGCAACTGCGCCAAAATTGTAATCCCAATTATTCATCCTTTAATTTGTCGCTCTTGTTGCAGTGTGAAGCAAGTAAGTTACCCAAAAAAAATTACGAACTCAAAGACGATCGCATCAAGGCAATCATTGCGATTAATCCGATTGACAGCTTAATTTTGGGTCAGAGGGGAGTCAGTCAAATTAAAATACCTGTAATGCTGGTAGCAGGTAGTCAAGATATTTTCGCCCCACCCGTATTTGAGCAAATTCGCCCCTTTACTTGGCTTTCTGATCCCAAAAAGTATCTAGTTTTGATTGAAAACGCCACCCACTTTTCAGCGATCGCCGAACCTACTCCTCAAAACGGTGTCTTACCTGTGCCATCTGCTTTAGTGGGCCCCGATAGTACTGCTGTTTATTCCTATCTCAACGCCCTCAGCGTCGCTTTTATGGAAACCCATCTCCTCAACCACCCTGAATACCGCTCCTATTTGCAGCCATCCTACGCCATATTCATCAGTAAAGAGCAGTTTAATCTCAGTATTTTACAGTCGTTGTCGGTAGCTCAATTTAATCAAATCTGGAGTGGGTCGCTTCCCCAGTCAGTCAAACTATCAAATCCTCAACCTACCCCTACTCCGCGTTAATTACGTATCCCGTAAATACACTGAACACCACTGAAAGCATAATACTATAAACATTGTTGGCTTACATCCCAGATCCCCGACTTCTCTAAGAAGTCGGGGATCTCGTTGTTCACAAATGATTTAAGGTTGCTATGGACAGTATAAGTCTCAAACATTCCTTTAATAAACTCAATGCTAAAGCTAAACAAATTACTATTTACACTAAAGTTTTAGCAGATAAATATATCGTTATTAATTTGCATTAAAGACAATGATCTAGCCTGATTTTATTATTTAAAAAAAATAAACTCTCAGAAACCTTTATTTTCAAAAAATCAGTAAATATGCTGATAGGAATTTGCCCGTTATTCTGAAACTATAACTATTACAGCCAGAAACCAAAATGCTATATGTCTTTTTTGTTCCTAAGAAATGAATTAGATATAACAATTTCCCCAAACAGAGGCTATTTGTCAGGAAAATGAGATATTTGTACTGAGGGATTTATAAAAACTTATTTAATAAAATTTTTTGTATATATATGCTTGTCGTTAAGAAGTATTAAGAAATCCTGATTAAAAAATATTGCAATAACTTGATTTAATTGCTAACGTGTGTATGACAACGATGCTGATGAACGCTCTGGTCTAGGAGAAATAAAATCTATGAGCTATACCCATTCAGCCAAGTGTGTTAGGCTTTGACGGGTTACAAACGAGAAATTTCTGCCTCGTATAGACAATTATGAGGGATTGCAGATTAACCAAGAAATATCTCGTTGCCAAAGGCTTAGTTTCAGTTTGATGTTAATTACGATTAATTATTTGTCTTACTTTGTGCATAGGCAATAACGAAGAGGTTGGTAAGACTTAGATTTTGGAGGATAAAACCAATGGAGATTCAAGGCAAAGTAGCCCTAATTACAGGTGCTTCGCGTGGAATTGGACGAGCGATCGCCCTCGAACTGGCCCAACAAGGCATTAAGCGCCTGATATTGGTAGCACGCGATCGCCAAAAGTTAGTCGAAGTAGCCAACGAAATTGAGGCGATGGGAACACAAACTGCGATCGTCGCATTAGATTTAACCCAGACAATTGAAGTGAATATCGCTGTTGCTCAACTGTGGCGGAATTTTGGACAGATTCACCTACTGGTTAATTGTGCGGGAGTCGCATACCAAAGTTCATTTTTGCAATCTAAAATGCCCCAAGTTCAAGAAGAACTCTCTGTGAACTTATTAGGGATGTACAACCTTACCAGTCTGATAGCTAGACGTATGGCCAGCCAAAGGCAAGGGACAATCGTCAATGTGTCGAGTCTGATGGGGAAAGTAGCAGCACCGACGATGGCGACTTACTCAGCTACCAAGTTTGCAATTTTGGGATTTACCCAAGCTTTGCGCCAAGAACTCGCTGAACATAATATCCGAGTCATTGCATTACTGCCTTCCCTGACAGACACAGATATGGTGCGCGACTTCAAATTATTTCGCTGGGTGATCCCCATGACTCCCCAGCAAGTGGCTAAAGCACTCGTCACCGGAATGCAAAATGATTCACCAGAAATTTTAGTGGGATGGCAAAGTCATTTAGCCGTATTGTGTCAACGCCTAGCCCCTTGGTTGCTAGAGCTAATTTTAAGAATAGCAACTCCATCCGCACCAAGAAAACAACAGCCTGGTGAAAGACTGAACAAGCTGATCCCGAAACTGAGTTTTTTGACGAGAATCCATCGTTTCGGTGATTTGTTCTTGTCAAGAACATGATTTATCGCATATCTGCACATAAGTCCTAAATTTTTTGAGGCGATCGCCTCCCGTGCAGCAAAATTTCTACCAGAGTTGCGATCGCTCCATTATTATTCCTTTTATCCATCATTACTGTGCGATGAGTGCAATTTATCTACCGAAGCAGAAATGAAGCCTAGTTTTACTTGGCACATCCGCAGAGCGTAAACAAACTTTATCAAAAAGTAGAACCCAAAGATGCGAATATTTTGAGTAGACTCCACCGATGATTACTAGACTTGCCTGAGTTCGCAGTTACTAAAAATCACCAAGTTGAAAATGTTATAGCTCAGGGTATTTATTGTATACATACTGACTCAGGTGCTATTAGATACTCAAGCAAATTGTATTACAACTTATTTCGGAGCAACCAGAAATGCTTTCCTTCCCCACAACCCTCACCCCATTGCCCGAAATCATTGATGGCTTACCGAATATTTCTGGTTGGGAAACAGAGGTTTTCTCTGTAGTTAACCATGATGAACCAGTATTCTTACCAACAACGAATATCCGTTTAGAAGACGTAAATGCTGTATTTGCGATCGCCTTACACATGCACCAGCCAACTATACCTGCTGGAAATGGGGGTATACTCATCAGCAATCTGCAATATATGTTTGAACATCCCAACGAGGGGGATAATCACAATGCAGATCCTTTTGCATATTGTTACAGTCGCATGGGAAATTTGATCCCCGAACTTGTAAATCAAGGTTGCAATCCCCGTGTGATGTTGGATTACTCAGGTAATCTTTTGTGGGGACTACGACAAATGGGACGCGGTGATGTTCTCGATAATCTCAAACGGATTACTTGCGATCGCACCTACCAACCTTATGTAGAATGGCTGGGTACAATGTGGGGCCATGCAGTTATTCCTTCTACACCCATAGCAGATATTAAATTGCATATCGTTGCATGGCAACATCACTTTGCGGCAATTTTTGGCTGGGAAGCACTAGCGCGAGTCAAAGGATTTTCGCCTCCAGAAATGCACCTCCCAAATCACCCTGATGCTCTCTTTGAATTTGTGAAAGCGCTCAAAGAATGTGGATATCGCTGGTTACTCGTTCAAGAACATTCTGTAGAAACAATTAGTGGTCAATCTCTTACCCACAAACATTTACCACATCGTCTGATTGCTCGCAATTCTCAAGGCGAAACAATTAGCATTACAGCCTTAATTAAAACCCAGGGTTCGGATACTAAATTAGTGGCACAAATGCAGCCTTATTATGAAGCTAAAACCTTATCCAAACAGAAAATTGGCAGTATTTTTATACCACCAATAGTTAGCCAAATTGGAGATGGTGAAAATGGTGGTGTAATGATGAATGAATTTCCTAGCGCTTTTAAACAAGCTTGGTGCGATATGGTAAATAATGGGGGAGGAAAATCAGGTGTTGTCGGGATGTGTGGTACAGAATATTTAGAATTAATCGAAGCTGCTGGATGCAAACCTGAAGACTATCCCACTTGTCAGCCAGTGGGACAACATCAGATTTGGGAAAGGGTTTCACCAGACAATTGCCAACCGGAAGCTGTAGAAAATGCGATTCAAGAATTGAAGCAAATAAACTCTAATTTTCATCTGGATGGAGCCTCATGGACAAATCATATCAGTTGGGTAAAAGGATATGAAAATGTGTTGTCTCCTATGTATCAATTAAGTAGTTTATTCCATCAAAAATTTGATTCATTACAGCAAATTGATTCAGTAGAACCTGTTACTAGACAATCTCAATACCGTAATGTTCTTTTACATAACCTTTTGCTGCAAACTAGTTGTTTTCGTTATTGGGGACAAGGTGCTTGGACTGATTACGCACGGGAAATTTACCAACGTGGCGAAAGCTTGCTACAAACGATATTTTAAGAAAAGTTCACATTTTGGTCACTTTCCATATTAGGACTGAAGCAAAAGTACACGCGGTAAGGGCAGTTAAACCAATTCGCAATTCGCAATTACGTTTTGTAACGGGGATTTAGACCCCGATACAAAACGCGCTGCTTGATAGAAGCTCTTTACTTAAACCCCCAAAGTTCGTTAATAAATTGCCCTTAACTGAAAATTAGAGTTTCAACTATTATTTGCATAAATTGTGTATATATTACTATAGAAGAGGTAAAAATATTTCAAATTTTGTACCTATCCCAATCTGGGAATAGAAATTTAATTTACCACCATGTTTCACGGTGATAATTCGATAACTTACTGCTAAACTAGTATTTTTACTATTCTTTCTTTCCAGAGAAAAAGAGTCCATAATTTGCTGTTGCAATTCTTGAGACATTCCAGGACCATTGTCAGCAATGCGAATTAGTATCCAGCGAGAATCCGGTGCATTTGGGTTGCTTGCTTCTTGTGAAATAACTTCTGTAGTAATCTCAATTCGAGGTTTAGGAACAGTCTTTGTATCTTCTATGTGTAACTGGTGTCGCACTGCTTCATTAAGTAAAGTATCTACAACTTCGCTGAAAATATTCATCAAAACCTGGTTTAACTGCCCCATAAAGCAATACACTGGAGGTAATTGACCGTAGTATTTGACGATTTCAATTTCTCCTTGAAGACGACTATTAATTAATAAAACAATACTATCTATACAAGCGTGTAAATCTATTGGTTTGGGATAAAGCTCATCGATATGACAGAAATTTTGTAGACTAGTGACAAGTTTTTTTAATCTTTCGGCTCCAGTGCGGATACTAGCAAGCGATCGCGACAAATCTTGTTCTAAAAAATCAAATTCAATCTCTTCTTTAATCTGATTAATTTCCTGGGAAATTGATGGCAACTCTTTTTCATAAGCTGCTATCAGCTTGAGTAAATCTTGACTGTAGTTTGAAACATAAGTTATATTCCCCCAAATAAAACCCACTGGGTCTAAAATTTCGTGCGCTACGCCGTCTACCAAACGTCCCAAGCTCGCCATTTTATCATTTTGAATCATTTGGGCTTGGCTGCGTTCATACCGCACCAAATTGTCCATTCCTCGAATTTGCCAAGAAATAATATTCAATTCTTGGACATCTAACAATCTATAAGCACCAGATTCTGTTTCTACTACAATTGGTTCTGCTAACAATTCCGGCGATCGCTTTAGGCTAAGTTGCATCGCAGTTGAAATCGGTGTTGTATCAGCAAGCAGTAACATCGGTATTCGTGCATAGCTATAGAGAACAGCTAATGGTTGCTGAACAAATAACTCTTGTCCGAATGGGCGAATCAAAAATTCCAGCAGTCGTCGCCGCGAAATCATCCCAATGAACTTTCCCTGTTCTACCAAAATTACTCCTGGTAGTAGGGGGTCTCTTTCCAAAAAACTAGCCACTTCCATACCAGTGTGATTGATTTCCACTGGGAAGTTGTACATTGGTAGTTCTTGGAGGGTTGAATCTAAATCGAGCTCGCGAGTGCTACCAAGAGACAAAAATGGCGGTGAGATTTGGCAACTGAATTCTTCTGGCACTATACACCCTGATAATTAAGTTAATATTTTACATTCTGCTACCCTCTAAATTTGGCTTCGATTTAGGTATCTAGTCAAACTAGAAGTAATCAGTCTAAACTTGGCTTTCACGAACTGACAAGAGCGATCGCAAGCTAAACTAAGAATAACCTTTACAAAGAGTGCAAAGGTAGTATTATGACCTCTGCAACCAATCCATTAAAAAGGGCTGGTGTAAAAGAGTCATCTGTGGCTTAATTTGTTTAGACACAAATTTTACTGCTACCAGGGTAATCACGATGACAAATAGACCTCCTTCTGAACCGGAGTCATCCCAAAAAACTGCCCTTGGCTTTGATGAATTTATAGCCATTCTGATTGCCTTCACCACTATCGGAGCGATTCTTTTTTGGTCATTGTCCCGCAGGGATTCTAGCTGGAACTTCAATACGCTGCTGTCGGCTTCTTCCACTCCGTCACCTAGTGTTCAACCAAATCAAGTATTGCCCTCCCCTACTCCCAAGGTAAAACAAAATGTAGTCCCCAACAACGCTTTGCCCTATTCTTCACCGGAGGCTGTTGTTGAACCCAAGACACCTTCATTGTCAACTAACGGCGAAACTCCTTCCCCCGCTTTGTTACCTACTCAGGTAATCCCAACTCAACCCCCACAACCACAAACGCCTGTATCCCCTCCAGCAGGACTTGACTCATCAATTAAATCATCAGCATTGCCTTTAGTCACTCCGGCAAAACAAAAATCTATTATTCCGCCGCCAATTGCATTTAACGATGTACCCAATAACTTCTGGGGTCGGCGTTTTATAGATGTTCTTTCTTCCCGTGGTATTCTTAAGGGTTTCCCTGATTATTCTTTTAGACCAAATCAGCCCGTAAATCGCGCCGAATTTGCTGCTATACTGCAAAATGCCTTTGACCAAGAACCGTCTAAGACAGCGATCGCATTTCAAGATGTACCAACAAAATTCTGGGCAACTCCAGCAATTGACCAAGCCATCAGTGCCGGATTTCTTAAAGGCTACCCGAAAAAAACCTTCAAACCCCAACAAAATATTTCACGAGTGCAAGTTTTAGTTGCTCTTGTTAGTGGGTTGAATTTGAAAGCACCTACTTCCCCAAATCAGATTTTAAGTATCTATAAAGATGCTAAAGATATTCCGCCATACGCCATCGGCAAAATTGCTGCTGCTACAATCAATGGTCTGGTAGTTAACTATCCAAATCCACAAATTCTTGCTCCCAACAAAGTAGCCAGTCGGGCTGAAGTGGCGGCGATGATTCATCAAGCTTTAGTCAAACGGGGCAAGTTGGAGGCAATTACATCTCAAAATATAGTGCGATAGTCCAGCGCGTCTCCAGAAATTTCGCGCCCTCCAAAGGTTTACTTGATTACGAATTATGAATTGTTAATGAACTTCGTAGGGAATTTTCAGAGAAGTCTGAACACCGAATTCCGGCGTTCAGACTTCTGTGATTTGGAATTAGAGCTTACTCTTGCACAGGGGTACGTTTCGTAGGGAAGCGATAATTTAGATATTAAGCGTCTGGAATTTGTTTACCAACCACTTGTGATTTCAGAGTGGTGATTTCACTAGTTAACTCCTTCCTGGTTGAGGCTTTGAGTAAATAGCGGTAAACAAACCAGGCAGAGTAACCAATACCGATCAACTCAAAAGTAGGTGCTACCAAGGGGATATCATTCAAAGCATCTAATATTGCCAAGAGTACTTTAACCCCAACAATTGATCCCACAATTAAACCAACTGTTACCAGGGGTTGCTTATATTGATTAAAGAAGCTACCTAGATATTCTGGCAATGTTGCTAAAAAGGTAGAAACTTGCTCCCCGTATTTTAGCCATTCATCTTGAGACTGGGCGGGAGGCTGGAGTTTAGTGATGGTTCCGGTTTGGCTGTTGATCTGTGCCACTGTAGTCTCTTTGGATGCGGTTTCGGTAAATTCTTGTTCTGGCATTTTCACTCCCATAAATTTGACAGTTGAGTTTTTCTAATCTGGATCATTACAACCAAAAGGCTGTTGATTAGGTAATGCACAAGTGCATCAGTACAATTGGATGAAGGGCACAAAAGGGTTTTAGTGTCCCATAATGATCATTGCCCCATAATAATATCTACTGCATCAACTACAAGGTAGAAAGTCAGTAGGAAGATAGAACTCACAAGGCAGCAGAACGTATTATAATCAACTTTCTGAGTTCCTTTTTTTTGAATCAACTGGAATCATCTGGTTGTGATTATCCAATTCCGTATCATTTGCTCATAATAGTACTAAATCTAAGTACAAATCATGCAAAAATCAGTCCACCTCTCATTTATACAAGTGTAAAAGCCGATTTTATCTGATATTAAAGCTATCTTAAGCCGCGTTCGTCAATTAACGCATTCATATTGATATTAATACGTAATAAAAGTTTTTATGTGTTCACATAGACTAGACTTTCAGCCTGTTTTATGATATACGTGCCTGGGGATTGGAGATGAGGGAGTTAACAATTCAAAATTCAAAGTGACGCTCTCTACGAGACGCTCTTGCTAGCTTGCTTCTCTGTAAGAGTACGCGGACTCGCTCTAAGCGAACGCGAACAGCGTCTCTAAGAGTTGCCATGCCGCAGGCAATACGGCAGCGCTAACAAAATTCAAACATTTTAGACATTTTCAGACGTTCGCGTAGCGTCTCCAAGAGTTGAGGAGTGCGGTCTTCTCACATTGGGAGAGGCTAACGCCAAGGGGTCTCCCCAGACGCTCGATAGCGTAGCGTTAGCGACGTAGGAGCGTCTGACTCGCTACCGCTTCGCTATCGCTTTTAGCGTCTCCCCTTCTCACATTGGGAGAGGCTAGCGCCAAGGGAGAAGAGGAGCAACTCCGGGGGATTTCAACCCCGACTGAAACTGGCACTACGTGTTTTGGTTGGGGTCTTAAACCCTTTAATTTACGATAAGGGAGAAATAAGCAATGCCCAATGATCCATGCCCCATTCTCAAACCTTTTGTTTTTTCCTGATTGTATTAATTTTATAAGGAAGCAGTAAGGTAGACTAGTGACGTACCTGATGGCAAGAACTAATTGCTATCAACTGTATATTGAGAAAAGTGTTGTGGTAAGGAGAAGACGGTCTCAAAAAGGTCTTTAGTGCAAGAAATTATTTGTTGCTGCCGAAAGAAGTGAATTCTATTTCCTGGCAGTAATTGTACTTAGTAGCATTGCTATCAAAACAACTCATAATATATGAGGTTATGCTAATTATCTAATAAGCAATGATTTGCTATTGCTATAAAAGAAGATAATGTAAATGTTAATCATCAATTAAAGTGTTTGTACAAGCTAAACTGATTTGGTAATTTTTGCGGGAAGGCAAGGAGGTTTGAGAAATGCCAACTCAAAAGCCAACCCCTATCGACAACAGTTCAGAAAGCAAAAAAGTGTCAGCCGAAGAGCCATCGACAGATGAACTACCGACCATAGAATTTCCGTCACGAGGGAAGCTCAAAGCCAGTTCTTGGCGCATCCATCAAAAAATTGGCTATGGGTACTTTGTAGCTATCGGAATTGGTTTTTTTGGTTCACTGACTGGGTTAGTGATTGCCAATTACTACCGGGGAAGGGAAGTCAGGCAATTCAATCAAGCCTATGAGCAAGGACAACTACTGAGTAATTATAAAGATGCAGTAGTCGGAGCGCAATTACATAGCTCTAACCTAGTTGCTGTATTAGAAAATTCACAACAGCTACAAAGCAAAAAAGCTGATTTTCTGAAGAATGTTGAAAAAGCCAAGCAATTAGAGTCAAAAATTGCCGGATTTATCGACAGCAAACCTAAAAGACTAGCAGCAACAAGTTCAACTTTACAGACGTTATTGCTGGATTATAAGAATAATTTAAATGCTTACGTTGACCAAATCGAGGTCGTCTTACAGAAAATTGACTCTCGGCAAGTGCAGCCTCAGCAGATTTCCTCTGCCCGAACGCGTTTATTGACAATAATGCGTGGTGAAACAGCCATACGGCTAGACCAGCTTTCGCAAAGCTTGACTAACATCCTGCAAACTGCTGAAGATCAAGAGCGAGAAAGGCGAAAAGCTGTTGAGCAGGCAAGAGTAGTTGAGCGATTCATCGTGATTATCAGTATGCTGGTTTCAGTGGCGATCGCAGCCATTGTAGCTTGGCGTACTAGTCGAGCGATCGCCGAACCAGTGATCATTGTCACCCAAGTAGCGGAGCAAGTTGCAATAAATTCTAATTTCGATTTGCGTGCGCCCGTCACTACTGAAGATGAAATTGGCCTACTCGCCAAATCTCTAAATCGTCTGATTGAGCGAGTATCTGAGCGAACCAAAGAACTACAACAAGCTAAAGAAGCAGCCGAAGCTGCTAACAAGTCAAAAAGCATATTTTTAGCCAATGTCAGCCACGAATTACGCACACCATTAAATGCTGTCATTGGCTTAAGCCAACTTCTAGAAGACGATGCCACCGATCTTGGTTTATCAGCAGACTTTATCACCGACTTAGAAACAATAAACTCTGCTGGTAAGCATCTATTGCATCTGATTAACGAAATCCTCGACTTGTCAAAAATTGAAGCGGGGAAAATGACTCTCTATCCAGAGACATTCGAGATTGCGATGCTGATTCATAACGTTGTCCTCACAGTTAAACCAGCTATAGAAAAAAATGCCAATATTTTAGAAGTAGATTTTGATGAGCAACTTGGCACCATGTACGCCGATCAAACTAGGATGCGGCAGGTGTTGTTAAACTTACTCAGCAACGCCAGCAAGTTTACTACAAACGGCAAGGTGACGCTGAGAATCAACAGAGAAAAGGATGAATTCCGACCGGAGGCTCCTTTGGGTATGATTACTTTCACCATTACCGACACAGGTATAGGTATGTCTCACAGTCAACAGCAGCAGCTATTTCAACCTTTTACACAAGGAGATACCTCAACTACGAAAAAGTATGGAGGTACGGGACTAGGGTTAGCAATTAGCCGCCACTTTTGCCAGATGATGGGTGGCGAGATTATTGTCAAAAGTCAGCTGGGAATTGGCTCTACTTTCACCATTCGTTTGCCAATCACTGTGCAAGATTAATTTATCCTGGATTTTAGTACCCTTTTAAGCAGACACGGATTATGAAAAAGCTGATCAACAAGCCGGAAGATTTTGTGCGGGAAAGTCTAGAAGGTATGGTGGCGGCTCATTCCCATTTAATTAAACTCAACTATGATCCTGCTTTTGTCTATCGAGCCGATGCACCTATACAGGGTAAAGTAGCAATTATTTCTGGTGGTGGCAGTGGACATGAACCAATGCACGCTGGTTTCGTGGGTAGAGGAATGCTTGATGCCGCTTGTCCTGGTGAAGTTTTCACTTCACCTACTCCTGACCAAATGCTAGAAGCAACCAAACGAGTCGAAGGAGGCTCTGGTATCCTTTATATCGTCAAAAATTACAGTGGCGATGTCATGAACTTTGAGATAGCAACAGAGTTGGCCCGTGGTGAGGGCATTCGAGTGCTAAATATTTTGATTGATGACGATGTAGCAGTGAAGGATAGCCTCTATACCCAAGGACGGCGGGGTGTGGGAACAACAATACTGGCGGAAAAAATTTGTGGCGCGGCCGCAGAGCTTGGGTATGATTTACCACAAATAGCAAATTTATGTCGCCGTGTAAATCTGAATGGGCGGAGTATGGGAATTGCCCTAACATCTTGTACAGTCCCCGCGAATGGAACGCCGACATTTGAATTAGGCGATCGCGAAATTGAATTAGGTATCGGTATCCACGGTGAACCAGGAATAGAACGTACAGCCCTCAAATCAGTAGACGAGATCACCGAAATTTTAACGCGATCGCTCATTGAGGATGCAGCATATAGCCGCACACTGCGCGAGTGGGATGAAGACAAAGGAGAATGGGTAGATGTAGAACTCATAAATCTCCCATTTGCCAAAGGCGATCGCTTATTAGCTTTCGTCAATAGTATGGGTGGAACTCCCGTTTCTGAACTGTATATTGTTTACCGCAAACTCGCCCAAATCTGCGAACTGCAAGGATTGCAAATTGTGCGAAACTTGATTGGGCCTTATATTACATCTCTAGAAATGCAAGGTTGCTCCATTACCCTACTGAAATTAGATGATGAAATGATCCGGCTATGGGATGCACCAGTAAAAACGCCAAGTTGGGGCTGGGGAATTTAATTAATTACGAATTAATATGCTGAGTCAGACACATATATTGCAATGGTTGCAGGCATTTGCAACTGAGATAGAGCTTAACAAAGCATATTTGACAGAATTAGATGCGGCGATCGGAGATGCTGATCACGGTATCAATATGGATCGTGGCTTCAAAAAGGTAAGCGCTCAGTTATCAACTCTTACAGACAAGGACATCAGCAGCATTCTCAAAGCTGTGAGTATGACCTTAATTTCTTCTATTGGCGGTGCCAGTGGCCCTCTTTATGGCACTTGGTTTTTGCGAGCTAGTATAGCAGTAGTAGATAAGCAAGAATTAACACAACAAGATGTGTTAGGACTACTCCAGACAGGCTTAGACGGCGTGCTACAACGTGGCAAAGCGCAACTAGGAGACAAAACAATGGTGGATGTACTGTCTCCATCTGTAGACGCTTTTAGGCAGGCTGTAGGAGAAAGTAAGGGGACGCTGGAAGCGATGCAACAAGCTGTAGCGGCAGCCCAAGGGGGGTTGGAAGAAACTATACCGATGCAGGCGAGAAAGGGACGGGCTAGCTATCTGGGGGAACGGAGTATCGGACATCCAGATCCAGGAGGGACTTCTGCTTATTTGATGTTGAAAAGTTTGTTAGGGGTGTTGGAAAGTTCTGGGGAATTTTGAGTTGAAATTGATAAAAGGGCTATTCTTGTAAAACGGTTTTTGATACAATTCTAGTTTTCTTCAGGTCTGCTTCGGAAAGTTCTTCTCCAGCTTGCAGGCGAGTGGCAGAAGTTTGCAATACTGTCGCTGCCCCTTTATCTCCGATTTGCAAAGCGGTTTTGGCTGCTGTTTGCAGCATCGTTGCTGCACCAGTGCGATCGCCTTGTAGCAATTTCGCCTCGGCTAACTGGGTTTGGCGATACTTCGCTAATGCCAAAATAGACTGCTGTACCTGCGGATTAGACGCTGGTTGATACGCCCGCACTACATCTGCATACACTGGCACAAGGGGCGAAAGTAAGCCTTCTTGGTTAAGCAACGGGTCATCATAACGAATTTGCAGATGCCCGATCGCTTGTTTTCCCTCTGGCAATTGTCCCAGATAAATGTTCGCCAAAACTATCCGTTCTACATCCTGCATCAAATCTCCCAAACGGACAGCAAAGCTACCATCAGCTTCTAGTTCCACTGGTAACTCGATTGTATCTGGGGCAACTTGGGCAATAGGTTTTAATTCTGCTAGTCGGACATTGGGTACTAGAGATAACAACAAGTAAGCATTAGTTAGCCCAATGGACTGAATCCGTCCAAACAGTCGGCTAAACTGCTCCACAGCTTGTTCAGGATGTTCAATATGAGCTAGAGTACCACCACCGACATCGGCAATTTTTTCTAGCAAATCTTGATTCCAGCTATTGCCAAATCCGAAAGTGTTGATAGTTAGGTTCAGTTTGGCAGCCTTTTGCGCCAGCTTGAGACAGCGTTTATTGTCATCTCGCCCAATATCCCACTTCCAAATCCGCAAACCGCTTTCACCATGCCCATCCGTCAGCAGAAATGCCTGGGACACAGCGCCTCTTGTCCCTTTCATCAGTTCTGTAATTCCCAGTTCCAAACCCTCAGCGATAACTGTCCCGCCGCTAGCGCTGAGTTTGCTTTTAATTTGAGATTTGATGCTTTCGGGGTCTTGGATCTCTTGGTTGGGGATAATGACTTCCACAGAACCGGAAAAAGCCACAACTGAAATGCGATCGCCTACTTTCAACCGATCTATTAATCCTTCCACTGCCTGAATCACCGTTTTAATCGGTTGTCCATGCATAGAACCACTTCTATCTAGAATCAAGCAGAGGTTAAGGGGCAGATTTTGGTCAAACTCACCAGCAATCGCAAAAATCGTCATTGCTAGTTGACGTTGGCTACTTGTTTGAGCCAGATCAACATTATTGTCATTTAACGCCGATAGCAATTTAACTTTCATTGGGGAGGGGTATCTTGCAAAACTGTTTTTGAGGCAATCCTGGTTTTCTTGCGATCGCTTTCAGATAAATCTCCACCAGATTGTAGCTGGGTGGCAGAAGTTTGTAACACCGTCGCCGCCCCAGTATCTCCCATTTGCAGCGCAGTCTTAGCAGCTGTTTGTAACATTGTCGCTGCACCAGAGCGATCGCCCTGTTGCAATTTCGTCTCGGCTAGTTGGGTTTGGCGATACTTAGCTAATGCCAAAATAGACTGTTGCACCTGGGGATTTGGATCTGCTTGGTAATTGTTCACGACATGGGCATAAACTGAGATATTTGGTGTAACTAAACCTACCTTATTGGCGGCTGGATCATCGTAGCGGACTTGCACATTAGCGATCGCTTGTTCACCTGGTGGCAATTGTCCCAAATAAATATTAGCTAAGATTACCCGTTCTGCATCTTTCATTAAATCTCCCAACCGCACAGCGAAACGTCCATCAGTTTCTTGTTGGAATGGTAACTCAATTGTGTCTGGGGAAACTTGGGCGATGGGTTTGAGTTCCGCTAATCTGACATTAGGCATTAGGGAAAGTAACAGATAAGCATTAGTCAATCCCACTGTTTGAATGCGGCTGAACAGGCGATTAAATTCATCCACTGCCTCTTCCGGTTTTTGAATGTAAGATAAAGTACCTAAACCAGCATCAGCAATTTTTTCTAAAACATCTTGGTTCCAGTTGTCACCAAATCCTAGAGTGTTCAAAGTCAAATTATAGCTAGCAGCCAATTGAGCGAATTTCAAACAGCGATTATTATCACCATGTTCATTTTCTCCGTCAGTTAATAAGAAGGCTTGGGAAACAGTATCTTTTTTTCCCTTTGCCAACTCCTCAATCCCCAAACGCAGTCCTTCATCAATGGCAGTTCCACCATCGGCGGCTAGACCGTTAATTTGCTGTTTGATTTTTTCTGGATCTTCGACACTTTGACTGGGTACTAAGACTTTGGCACGGTGATCGAAAACTACAACACTAAGGCGATCGCCCGGATTAAGTCTATCCACCAGACGATTCGCTGCTTTTTTGACCGTTTCTAGCGATCGCCCGTTCATGGAACCACTATGATCGAGAATCAAGCATAAATTCAGGGGCACATGGCGGTCTTGATTTTCTGCGATCGCCGAAATCGAAATTCCCAACTGACGCTGACTATTCAGTTGATTCGCGTCCAAATTCCCATCATTCAAGGTAGGTTGCAAGCTAACCTTCATAACTCAAAGTCCCTATTCAGGATATACATATTATTGACTCTCCCCTGCCTAAAGGCGAGGGGATTCTTAAGAAAGAATTACACTCGG
>CAZZZY010000034.1:0-3350 GCA_964658545.1 uncultured Acetobacteraceae bacterium
ATCTCCCCACTCTTCACTCCCCACTCCCCACTCCGCTACCAACCACGGGCCCCAATCTTTTGACAAACAATTTTCATTCCTTTGCCTGGTGAAGAATTTGCGACAAAAGGTATTTCTTCTTTCTCCTTATCTTCTTGAAGTAGCTCTCCTCCTGAGCCGTAAATGGCGATGCGATTGAGAAAAAGCCGCGATTCTGTGCATGACGCATCGAAGGTAGTCTCGAAGATGCCATTTCCGTACATCCCGTAAAGCTTATATGTCGTGCCCTTAATGGTTTCCGTGTCCAGAGCTATGCTGTTACCCAATTTATCATGCCCTACAGTGATATATCTTTGTGCATCTGAGGCGATCGCACTACCACTGCTCAATAAAATAGCGATCGCTCCCACCATACTGCCGATTTTAAAATACATACGCTTTCAAAATATCAGATTTCATATATTTTTACTCGCAATTAAAGCGGTTCTGGCAGGGTATAAGCACTGATATCAAGATATGTCAAGGTATTATAATACTACTTCGTAATCCTTTTCAAAGTAGTAGTAGGCAAATCAGCGATGTCTACGACGGGCTACGCCAACGCACCTTTCAAGAACTTGAGGGTTGTTTTTGCTATGTTGTTCATGGCTGAGTGGTGCGATCTGGCTACTGAGCGTAGGCTGGGACATAAATAAATCCCCTGTTTAAGCTGCTAGATTCTTCACTTCATTGTAGAGCAGAAGCTACAGAGGTTAGAGAGCAATGCTTGATTCTGTAGGAATTGGGAGAGCGATCGCCTCAAAGCAGCAGAGGAGAAAAATGCTTTGAAAAACTCTAAAGTAAGAAACTAACACACAAAATTTATTACTTTATTTAGCATAGGCAAGCTATATCAATGGTTTTGAGCGCCATTCTCTAGCACAGCACCCTTCTTGCGCGGTAAATTTCTTAATGTACAATTTTCCCGATTCGGCACAGTGATACCTTACACAAAATTGTGGGAATTATAAGTTTGAAATACAAATTGTATTCATCCACAAAAACTTGCGTTCCAAAAAAAGAGAATATTTATGGAGTATAAAGAGTATGAATCGTTCAATCTTGAGCAACTGAGAAAAAAAGATACTCACTTTTCCCCTAAGCCTCCCTTTCAGCATCAAGTCGAGGCGTTTAAAAAACTCAGTAGTACATTTAAGCTTGACAGTAAAGAACCAAGGAGTGGACTATTAGTACTTCCAACAGGTGCAGGCAAAACATTTACAGCTGTTAAGTGGTCGTGTGATCATGTAATCCCTAAAAATATTAAAATCCTTTGGTTGGCCCCTTCGTTTTATCTACTGGATCAAGCATTCTCTACTTTTTGTGAAAATGCCAGGGATATTTCACATTCTAAAAAAACATTGAATATTAGGCGTGTTTCTAGCAATCCTTCTCATGCCAACGCATCATCTATCAAAATAACCGATGATATTGTCATTATGACAATACAAACAGCTATCAGTAATTTACACCCTGATGCTCTAGACAGTTTGGGTAATAAAGTTGGGACAGCTTTTAGAAAATTTATTGAGGATTCTAAAGAAACAGGACTTTTTGTAATAGTTGATGAAGCTCACCATTCACCGGCTTATGGTTGTAGAAATTTATTGATTGGTGAAAAAGGACTTCGAGAACTAGTACCCAATTCCAATATACTTGGTTTAACAGCTACACCAACTTATACAGATAAGGCTAGAAGAGGTTGGCTACGGAAAATATTTCAAGATGGAGATAATGGAGTTATTTATCAAGCTGATAAAGAAACTTTAATAACACAAGGTATTTTAGCTAGACCTAATTACATTGAAGTCTCAACTGGCACAGAGATGGAAGTTGATGATAAATTATACGACCGATTAGTTAAGCAACATAAAGACCTTCCTGAATCAATTATCGAAATTCTTGCAGATGATAAAGATAGAAACAATTTTATCGTAAACAGTTATGTATCTAAAAAAGATACTTATGGTAAAACTATTATCTTTGCTGACCGTTGGTTTCAATGTGAACACATAAAGAATAAACTTGTTGAAAAAGGCATTAAAGCAGATGTAATTTATTCCCGTATAGATGCTGATCCAGGTTCAGCAGAGGCACGGAAAAAACGTAAAAAAGATGACAATAAAAGAATTTTAGATGATTTTAAGAGTAATAAGCTTGATGTTTTAATCAATGTACGAATGTTAACAGAAGGGGTTGATGTTCCCAATGTTAAAACTGTATTTATTACTCGCCAAACAACAAGCTCAATTCTAATGACTCAAATGATTGGTAGAGCTTTACGTGGGAAAAAAGCAGGAGGGAGCAGTGATGAGGCAAATGTTATTTTATTCTTCGATGACTGGAAACGTTTAATTGATTGGGTTAACCCAGTAGATGGTGATCCTGAACCTGATCCTGTAAAGCCTGATAAAGGAGAAAACTATCCACTCGAATATATATCAATTCGTCTAATCGAAGAATTATCGAAGTCAATTGAGAATGATGGAGTTTATCCAATAGAATATAAGAAAATATTTCCTATTGGATGGTATAAAACTGAAATTGTATATGCTAACTCTGATAATGACAATGACTCAATGGAGCCATTTACCGAATTTGTCATGGTCTACGAACATACACAATCTAAGTTTGAGGCTTTTATTAGCTCTATTACTGAGCCAAAGCTACTAGATGAATGGTCTAAAGAGTATCTTGATGATAAATGGATGCAGCCTCAAGTTGAAGAATGGATAGATAACTATTTTGACGATGAAACTGATGACATTGGCAGAAGACTTAATTTAGATTTAATTAAGATTGTCCGTCACATTGCTCAAGATAATCTACATTCTAAACCCCCGTATCATTCCTTTGAAGAAAGAGAAATTTATGACTTAGATAAAATTGCTCGTGAGCTAATTAATTTTTCAAATCCAGAACTAAACAACTATGTCAAGCAAGAGTTTTCAAAAGCTGGGATGTTGTGGGAAACTTTCTATAAAACACCAAATCGTCTTCTAACAGCCCTTCAGTTGGTTATCAATAAAATAATGACTGATGGGTATGGCAATGAAATACCTAAACCTATGTCTACGCCTACGCCTACACCACCGGGGGATGATCGGTACCCTACGGAAGAAGAAAGAGAACAAGTAAAAAATCGAGACGGTTATGCTTGTCTATGTTGTGGAGTTAAGGCAGAAGGTAAATTACAAATTGACCATATTAAACCGTTTTCTATGGGTGGGAAAACATTTGTAGAAAACTTACAAACTCTGTGTGTTATTTGCAATAGACGTAAAGGCAGGAATGAAATTGATTTTCGGCAGAACAAAACAAAATTGAGTATT
>CAZZZY010000034.1:3360-4559 GCA_964658545.1 uncultured Acetobacteraceae bacterium
TGGATTTATCATTTACATTAGAAAGTGAAAAAGCGACAAGGACTCTAACAAGAATAGTTAATTTATTTTACCATTGCAAAGCAGTTTGCAAGGTTGATTGGGAAGTCTACACTTACACTTACAATATATATTTGTATCCTAATAATAAGCCTGAATGGTTGCTTAAACATAAAGCGGAACTTCTTAAGTTCGTTCAAGAGAAGCTTGGTCGTCAGGCTTACAAAATTGAAGTTACTACAAAGAAATAAATGTAGCGAAAGGAGCGACAACTTGAGGATTGTTGTTAATGAGATAACTACAGTGATTGGTATCGAGCAAATACATAAATTCTTGACTTAAAACTTCGCTTTTGAGCGAGTTGCATCCAAAAATGCTAGGCACTCCTCTAGGTCGTCTCCATGCCAAGTACCAGCAAATTTGAGCAAATCTTCACCTGTAGAACCTCGTCGGATCACAGATTGAGAGCGATCGCCACGTTGTTTTATTTCAGCGATCTTAGCAGCAAAATCTTCAGGCGCTTGTGCTAGGGTTTCATCCTCCAGAGGAGAATCGGGCGGAGTGTGTGCTTGCCCTAAAGATGCCGTTGATACAATCTGAAATGGGATATTCTCTATAACAACTTGTGGCAACTGACCCGATCCAATAACGTCTTTTGCATCAAGAATTTCTACACTAACTAAAACTTCACCCGCACCAATATTTAGTGCTATTTCATCATTTAATCGCAAAGTACGACATTCATGATATCCATCGACTAGGCGAATATAAAGAGAGTCAGTTTCTTGGTCATAACTAATTTTCATCGCGTCACTTTCCTCAAAAATAAAATGTATACACAGTAACCACTACAATCTCTGTCTCGCTTTCGGCAATGATTCGCGTATTTCCTTAATTTGCTTAGGTTCTAGCGGTTCAATCTCAGACAAACACAGACTGTCGAATTCCCGCAATGTAGTTTGATCGATCAGTCCAGCCTTGTGCAGCCCCGTAGCCGTTTCGTGAACGGCTTCAAGAATCGCTGATTTCTTCTTCGCCATTGATTGCAAATTACCTCTATCAATTCATCTTCCAGCTTGGCCTTTTCGAGATCCTCTAGCGATCGCACTCCACTAAATACAACACTAGTACGTCACGGCGGAAATAAGCCACCCATTTAAAATCGCTAGACATCTACAAAATCAGCGTTCTTTCTTTTTACT
>CAZZZY010000034.1:4569-17157 GCA_964658545.1 uncultured Acetobacteraceae bacterium
AGTTGTACCTGCAAATTTACCTCACACTCCTAAACCACTCCGTAATCCCCTGAGCGATCGCATCAGCCATTTTCTTCTGTTCCTCTGGGTTCACTATCTGCTCAAATTCATCGGGATTGCTCATAAAACCCAATTCCAGTAACACTGAGGGCGCAGCTGTTGGGCGTGTCAGCGCCAGGTTATCCCAAAACACACCATAAGAAGGTTTACCGAGTTTTGTAACTACATAGTTGTGTAAAAACATTGCCAGGTTGTGGGCTTGGGGTTGATACCAAAAGGCGGCGAATCCCTTGGTTTTTTCGGCATCGCCATCATCGGGTAGAGAATTGTGATGTATGGAAATAGCGATCGCAGGTTCTTGTTGACTGATAATTGTCTGACGTTCTGCGAGGGAAAGCTCGCGATCGTCCTCCCGCGTCATCACTACCGTTGCTCCTCGCTTCACCAAATCGTCGCGCAGCAACTTAGATACCACCAAATTCACATCTTTTTCTAAATATCCAGTTGGGCCACTGGCACCAGTTTCTTTACCGCCATGCCCTGGATCGAGTACAAT
Organism: uncultured Acetobacteraceae bacterium; assembly: GCA_964658545.1. Lineage (GTDB taxonomy): Bacteria > Cyanobacteriota > Cyanobacteriia > Cyanobacteriales > Nostocaceae > Nostoc. The sequence continues at coordinate 5,126 of CAZZZY010000034.1, forward strand.
CTTAAAATTAGCTAAAGGCTTGCGTCTTGTGTTCCCAATCTTAGGCGGATGACGCAAAGCTAAAACCAGGGTTGTACCGTCATATCTTAGCTTATATCCCCACTGTTGAGCTTTTTTGAGGTTAAGGGTGTATTTTACTTGTTCTGGAGCCTCCTGTTGCCAATCTAGGCGATAAATGAGGGGGTCATCATCCAGGCGAATAATGTCCGTTTGGGCAGTAGTATTGTAGAGAGTGAGAGCGAGAGCTTGCTCACTTTGTTGCACGCTCACAGGTACGGGAACTTGTAAGGGGAAGACTATCTCTGTGGCACCAGGGAGTTGACGGTATCCGACACTGCGAATTATTGTTTGTGGCGGAATTGCACCAGGGAGAATGCGAGTTTCCTGACTATTAATCCAAGCACCATAGTCTAGGCGTAACCATTCACCTTCTCTACCTGTTACTGTTGCGCGTGTGCCTTTAGGCAGTGGTGTGAGTCGAGAATAATCGGTGCTTGGGCCAGTACGAGCAACGCCTGACTCTACTGTAACTTCAGAAACTGGCAACTCTGCTCTTGAGAGGATTTGAATTTTACCAGATCCTATTTGAGTAATGGTCTTGCCGTCAAGGGTCAGTTGAAATTGAGGTTTTCCCAGATCGGCAACTGTTGCCCCTGTGGTACAACCTTGATAATTGCCTACGCTAGACTGGGCATGAGGCTGATTTTGTCCTGTTAAGACTGCCAAATTACTTGGTAGTTGTGCCTGTTGAGGTTGGGGTGAGAGGGCAATAGTTTGATTAGCAAGGGTTACAGAGACATTGGCGTTAGGGGGTGCGATCCCTTCGGGGAGCTTCGCTAACGCACTAAAACAAATTAGTTCTCCTGGTAATCGGGCAATGTCAACTGCGGGAGTCAGGGAATTTTTCGCAAAGGCTACCCCCTGTGGTAGTTCCGGGCTAGTGTTAAGCCTGATCACCTTAATCTGAAGTTCTTGATTCTGGCGACGCACAGTAAAAAGATTCTCCCCCAACTGCAAGGGGAAACTGGGGGAAAAATGACCAGCTTTGCTGCGGGTAACTGGCTTACCATTGATCAAAACCTGACCATCTGGTGGTGCAGTGCCCAGAAAAAAGATTTTTTGGGCACTTGTCTGATAGTTTGTCTGGGGAAAAATAACTATAAGAGATGGCTCTGCCAATGCTATGGAGGATATGAGAATACAGCCTAATATTACTAATGCTAAAAGGTTTTTCACGAGAAAATCACAGAAGATTACACCACAACAACTGTGGCACAATGACGGGATGTATTTTTAGAAGTTGCTAGAAATTTAAACTACTATGACTAAGTTTATCTTCGTAACTGGAGGCGTAGTTTCCAGTATTGGTAAGGGCATTGTAGCAGCAAGTCTAGGGCGTTTGCTCAAGTCCCGCGAATATTCGGTGTCGATTCTCAAACTCGACCCTTATATCAATATCGATCCTGGTACGATGAGTCCCTTTCAGCATGGGGAAGTATTCGTTACCCAGGATGGGGCGGAGACAGATTTGGACTTGGGGCATTACGAACGCTTTACCGATACCTCGATGTCGCGCTTGAATTGTGTGACTACTGGCTCGATTTACCAAGCAGTCATCAATAAAGAGCGGCGTGGAGAATATAATGGCGGTACTGTACAGGTAATTCCTCATATTACCAATGAAATCAAAGAGCGGATTCTGCGAGTTGCTAAAAGTACAAACCCCTCTGTAGTAATTACAGAAATCGGCGGTACGGTAGGAGATATTGAATCACTGCCGTTTTTGGAAGCAATTCGCCAGTTCCGCAAAGAGGTGGGACGGCAGAATGTGCTGTATATGCACGTAACATTAGTACCGTGGATTGCTTCTGCGGGTGAAATGAAAACTAAACCGACACAGCATTCAGTTAAGGAACTAAGATCCATTGGGATTCAACCAGATATTTTAGTTTGTCGGAGCGATCGCCCCTTACCCAAGGGATTAAAACAAAAATTGTCGGGATTTTGCGATGTGCCCGAAGAATGTGTCATTACTTCCCAAGATGCCAAAAGTATCTATGAAGTACCCCTGAATCTGGAACGGGAAGGAATGGCAGAACAAGTGCTGAAGTTGCTGCAAATGGAACAACACAAACCAGATTTGACGCAGTGGCAAACCTTGGTACAACGGTTACATAGTCCCAAGCATGAGTTAGAAATTGCCATTGTCGGTAAATATGTGCAGTTAAGTGATGCCTACTTATCTGTAGTGGAAGCACTCAATCATGCTGCAATTTCCACTTATGGCAAACTGAGTTTGCGTTGGGTGAACTCAGAAGATTTGGAAAATGAACCAGCCGAAACTCATCTTGAGGGTGTCGATGGCATAGTTGTACCAGGGGGTTTCGGGGTTCGGGGGGTGGATGGCAAAATTGCCGCCATTAAATACGCACGCGATCGCCAAATTCCTTTTTTGGGTTTATGCCTGGGTATGCAATGTTCTGTAATTGAATGGGCTAGGCACGTAGGGGGATTAACAGATGCTAATAGTGCTGAATTTGACCCCCATACAATTAATCCGGTAATTAATTTATTGCCAGGACAGCAAGAAGTTGTCGATTTAGGGGGTACAATGCGCTTGGGGCTATATCCTTGTCGTGTTCTTCCTGATACTCTAGCTTTTAAGCTATATCAAGAAGATGTAATTTATGAACGACATCGACATCGCTATGAGTTTAACAATGCTTACCGCGATCTGTTATTAAAGTCTGGCTATGTAATTAGTGGTACTTCTCCCGATGGACAGTTAGTTGAAATTGTGGAATTACCCAAGCACCCATTCTTTCTGGCTTGCCAATTTCATCCAGAATTTCAATCGCGCCCTAGTACCCCTCATCCCTTATTTAAAGGGTTTATTCAAGCAGCGATCGCTCTTTCTGTCTCAACATCTGGTACACCAATACCATTGGAGGTTTCTTAACAATTCATAATTCATAATTAATTTTTTGAATTAGTGCATAGCAACATTAACTTAAGATTTTAGTAGATTTGGACATACAGGGTGCATCATTCGTAAATTTTGGACTTGAGGAGATGTTGTGGCGTACTGGGTGAAAATCCTTTACGAGAGGAGAGAATATGTAGTGAATTTTGAACGTGTCCATGCTTTTTGTTATGAAGTGAATGGCAGAGTTACTTTTTGGCTACCTGATAGTGCCATTCCAATAGTAATTAACCCCCAAAGTAACCTGGAAGACTATCAAAAGATTCTCGATTATTTAGAATGTGTGACGAGCTTAGAATTAGATCATGCCCACTGGGTGAAAATCCTTTATGACAAAAACGAATATGTCATTAATCTCACCTGCATCAGTTCCTTTTGTCATGAGCCAAACGGTAGGATAACTTTCTGGTTGCCAGATGGCACTATCCCTATCATTATTAACCCTGTGAGTAATCCTGAATCTTATGAAAAAGTTGTGAAATACGTTCACAAGGCAACAGGATATTTTTTGTCTTGAAATTCCCGTGATTTTGAAATCCTCCACTCCACATACAGATGGTACAGCTTGGCTCAAATCCAGCTACTATCTCAATTGGCTTTGATTTTTATAAAAACTCGCCCTCAACTAGAGAAGGCTGATTTTCTATTCCCGTTCGGCTGACCCTCACGGCGGAAGCCTACTCCCTAGCTACGCGAATAAGTTCTCCAAATCAAAGCGGATTCCTATAGAAAAGGACGTGGCTTGGCGATGCTGTAGCCTTGAGCGTAATCCACCCCAAGAATTCTCATTTTTTCTAAAATAGCATCATTTTCAACAAATTCTGCAATAGTTTGAAGCCCCATAATATGCCCAATATGATTAATTGCTTCAACCATTGCCAAATCTATAGGATTATCCAAAATCTGTTTAATAAAGCTACCATCAATTTTGAGAAAATCTACAGGCAAGTTTTTCAGATAAGTGAAAGATGACATTCCACTACCGAAGTCATCTAGGGCAAAACGACAGCCAAGGTTTCTTAATTCACTGATAAATAAAAGAGCTTTACTTAAGTTACTAATGGCAACAGTTTCGGTAATCTCAAAGCAAATCATTTGGGGCGGTATTTGATGCAAAGCAAATTGTTCATGGAGAAAATCAATAAATTGGTCATCATTAATACTTGCACCTGAAAGATTAATCGCATGGATAGAATTGCATTGCTGATTCTTTGATTGGCAATCGTTCCAGATATGACGATAGCGTTGCCCTTGAGTCGCAAATAGGGTGCGAATTACCCAACGATCAATTAAATGCATCAGGTTATAACGTTCTGCGGCAGGGATAAATGCCATAGGTAATACCAAAGAGCCAGTTTCATCTTGCAAGCGCAAAAGAACTTCATAATGCTGTTCTGGGATCTCAGTTTGCAAAACAGGGATAATCTCTTGGTAGTAGAGACAAAATCGATTTTCTTCCAGAGCATGAGTAATCCGTGTTACCCATTCCATTTCGCCCTTTTGCTGTAATAGTTCAACATCATCTACTTGATAAATGTGTACCCGATTACGCCCTCGATTTTTAGCTGCATAGCAAGCAGCATCCGCAAGACTTAAAACATGAGCAACACTTTCGCTGTTGATATCAATAACGACTAATCCAATACTGATACCAATTGTAAAAAGTTTTTCCTGCCAGACGAATCGAAACTCCTGAAGCTTCTGACGGATGGAATTGCAAACTCGTTGTGCCTGCTCTAGTGGGCATCGATAGAGGAGTAAGCCAAATTCATCCCCACCTATGCGGGCTAAAGTATCCATCTTACGTACCTGACTTTGAAATAATGCTGTCACCTGTCGCAAGAGTTCGTCACCAGCAAGATGACCACAGGTATCATTGACGATTTTGAATTGGTCTAAATCTAAATAGCAGAGAGCATTTTGCTGATTATGTATCTTGGCATTGTTAATAGCCTCCTCTAAGTGGTGTTCAAACTCGCGTCGATTTAACAGTCCAGTTAAGGTATCATGACTAGCGTGCCAGGAAAGTTGCCGAGATAGATTGCGTGTACGGGACACATCATGAAATATCATTACTGCTCCAATAATCTGACCGTTGCTAGCGCGAATTGGAGCGGCACAATCATCAATAGCAAACTCATTCCCATTGCGCGCAATCAAAATTGTATGGTTGGCAAGACGGACGCTATAACCTTCACTTAGAGCTTTTTCGAGTGGATTTGCCACTGGTTCACGAGTAGTTTCGTTGACAATCTGAAATACTTCACACAGAGGTAAACCTTGTGCTTCTAATTGACTCCAGCCTGTCAGATTTTGGGCAATGGGATTCAGATATTGTACTAGTCCCAAAGCATCCGTAGTGATAACTGCATCTCCAATTGATTGCAATGTCACTTGGGCTAGTTCTTTTTCTTGAAACAGCACTTCTTGGGCTTGCTTGCGCTCAACTTCTCTGCGCTGGCGATCGCTAATTTCAGCCTCTAGTGATATATTGATTTGATTCAATTGAGCATTTTTGCTCTCTAGTTTTTGGGAATAAGTTTGCAACTCTTGGTAGAATTCTGCATTTTCTAGAGAAATTGCTGCCTGCGAAGCCAATAAACTTAATAATTCTATATGTTTTTGGGTAAACGCGCCTTTAGTTAGGTTATTTTCTAAGTAAAGAATACCTTTGAGTTGACTCTGATAAATAATCGGCAAACAAAGCACAGATTTCGGTCGATTGTTCAGAATATAAAGATCATCACTAAACAGTTTTTCCTCAGATGCATCATCTAATACCAAAGTGGAGCGAGTTCTCGCAACATAGTTAATTAATCCTCCAGGCAAAATTGGACTTGTTTCTATTGGTCTAGCTGGCAACACAATAGTGTTATCTTTGTCTACAAATCCCTCAACTGCCAGAACCCATTGACCTGACTGTTGCAACAGAAGCATCCCGGTTCTCGCCCCGGCATTTTCAATCATGCTATTCATTAATTTGTCAAGCAATTTACTCTGAATAATTTCATCAGAAAGTGCCTGAGAAGCCTTGATCACAGTGGCTAAATCCAAAGCTGCTAAACCGACTGTAGTTGTATAGTTAGGTGTAATTCCGATATTTATTAACGTTTGCCCCCCAGGAAAGATTTGCGAATAGCGTTCTCTTAAATCTTGAACTTTTGCTGTTGCACCCCAGCGTAGATAACCATAGTAAGCATCTATTAAATACTCTTTGGCAACCCTTTCTCTACCCCGTGCAAAATAAAACTCTGCCGCTAATTCCGCAGCTAGAGCTTCCTCTTGGAAGTAACCATACTCTCGGGCGTTTTGAATTGCCAGATCGTAATATTCCATTGCTCGATCGTTTTGTCCCAAAACTTTTGCTCTCTCTGCTTCAACCAGATTGTGCTTATGTAGAAAGTTCATCGGCGCAGCATTGGCTAGTTTTTTCATCTGCTGTTGACGTGATTCCACGATTTGCAAGTACTGATGTTGTTCCTCAACAGTTGTATGGGGATACTGCCCAAGTAAAGCCAGCATATAGTAAAAACTATGAACAGAGACGTTTATTGTCCCCATGACACTGCCGATGTAACGTTCTACAATTACTGCATTTTGGATCGCTTGAGAGTATTCTTTATATAAATACAGCAGGTTGGTTTTGGCAAGGTAAAGGGCAGATAGAGCTGTTTGGTTATCAGCTGCAATTAAGGTGTTCAAGATTTCTGTTTCGTGAAAGCGATCGCTAATTAATTCAAACTTATGTGTTGAGTCACCTACTAAGTTTGCTACCATTTGCCGCCAGATTTTTGCATAATCAATGCAAACTTGATTTCTCAAACTATTTAGTAAATCTAAGCGATGATCGAGCTTTTGAGCGACGCTTTCTAAGTTCTCACCTGTATAAAATAAAGCTGACGAATAAAAAGCAGCAATGTACGAAGCATATTGAACTTTACCAACTTCTAAACCGCTTTGAATTCCCTCTAGCATTGGTTCTAATACGGCAGTGAGAGGATCTTTAAAATGTCGAACATGACCGTTAAAAATTTCGCATATTTCGGCTTTAAGATATGTGGCATTGTATTGTTCGAGAAGTTTTAAAGCTAAGAGACAAGATTGATAACCAGCATCTATTTCTCCTAACTGATCTGCTAAAATTAAGCCATAGCAAGCATAGCCATAGGCTGCCATCGCCGAACTTCCATATTGAATGCACAGATCCACCATCGTGAAGATAATTGAGGTGAATAATTGAGCATCTGCAAAGTAAGTAGGAGGCCCGGCTGCCACTAAAATTCTCATTGCTGCTAGTTTATAGTTATCAGTCATCGGTGGCAAGTCACTTAAACTCTCAATCGTCAATGAATTTTTGTACTGTTTAGTTAAAGCATTAGGTAACTGTTGACTCAGAGAAATTCCTAGCTTTTCTATAACTTGTAAAACGACAGCGATCGCTTCCTTTAATTTGTTCTGCGAAATACAATATTGAATCTGAATTTCATATACCTTAACTTGGTCGAGAATGTTTTTGGCGTTCCTTAATACAATATCTGCTAAACTTGCAGACCGCTCAAAATTATTATTCAGAAACTCTACTGATGTTGCTTCTATATGGAGTGCTAAGTTCAAATCATAGTTTTTCTGCCAACTCGTTTCTGAAAATATTTCTAATGCTACATTTAAATATTTAAGTGCAGGTTCATAGGCGGTAGCTTTTCTTGCTTTCTGACCTGCGAGCAAATTGAGTGATGCTAGTTGATCTTTGTCCTTCTGTTCAGTTAGCAACCCGCTGCCAATATTTAATTGATTAACAATTTCAAAAATATTTTCCTCAACTTCTGTTTCTGGTGTATGGTCAAGTAACAACGTGCCAATTTTTAGGTGCGTTTGGCTAAGTTGAGGTTTGGGTATAAGTGAATATGCGGCTTGTTGTACGCGATCGTGCAAAAATTTATAGACGATCCTGGGAGAGCTAAAAGTAGCTAAAAGTAAAGTTTTTTCATCTTCTTGTCTCCTCCTAAAATCTTCCAGGTCAATAACTAAAGGAATTTTATAGTCTTGATTCAATGGCAAAATCAGTCCAACTTGCAACGCTTCCCATAAATCCAAGGCAGTCTGTGATAAAGATTTTTCATTAACAATACTAAGCAGTTCTAAGGTAAATTTATCACCAATACAAGCAGCAAGTTTGAGGACTTTTTGAGTAGCTGGCAGTAGCTTTTGAATTCGGCTAACCATTAATTCAACGACATTATCCGTGATGTCGATATGTTGCAGCGTTTCAATGTTCCATTGCCAACAGGCTTGATGAAAGTTAAAAAATAGTAAGTTATCTTGATAAAGCGATTTCAGCAATTGCAATAAAAAGAAGGGATTACCTTGAGTTTTATTAAAGACTAATTCTGCAAGGTAGTGCGTAGACGTGGAGTGGTTTGTCGCCAGACACCGATCTTGATCGCTTTGAAATGTATCGATAAGTAACTGGCTAACATTAACTAGATGCAATGGCTCAAGGATAATGTTGTTGATTACTGCTCCCGATTGCTGAAGTTCCGAGAGGATCAGCATTAGTGAATGGGTTACACTCACCTCGTTATCTCGGTATGCACCTATGAGCAATAGATATTTACTATCGGGGTCATTTATTAATGATTGAATTAATTTCAATGATGCTGAATCTGCCCATTGCAAATCGTCCAGAAACAGTACCAAAGGGTGTTCGATTTTACAGAATACATGAATGAAGTGTTTAAAGACACGGTTAAATCGGTTTTGAGATTCCGATGCTCCCAGTTGTGGTACTGGGGGTTGAGGTTCGATAATCCCCTCGACTTCACGAATCACATCAACGATCACCTGACCATTGACACCTAGTGCTTCTAACAGTTTTGTCCGCCAAATACTAATTCGTTCGCTACTTTCAGTCAGCAACTGTTGCATCAATTCTTGAAATGCTTGAATCAGAGCCGCATAAGGAATATTACGCTTAAATTGGTCAAACTTACCGAAGATAAAATACCCACGTTGACGCACGATTGGCTTATGAACTTCATAGACTAAAGATGACTTACCAACCCCAGAGTAGCCACTTACCAGCATTATTTCTGTTCTGCCTTGACTGATGCGCTCAAAAGCAGCCATCAAAGTTTCGACCTCCAATTGACGACCATAAAGTTTTTGCGGAATCAAGAATTGGCTGTACAAATCTAATTGTCCTACTTGGAATTGTGCAATTTCTCCAGTTGTTTGTAGCAGCTTCAAACATTTTTCCAAATCTACTTTTAGTCCCAACGCATTTTGATAACGCTCTTCTGCTGTCTTTGCCAAAAGTTTCATCACAATATCCGAAACTGTCTGGGGAATTTCTCTTAAACCAAGATTTTTAGCAGTGATATCAGGAGATATTGGGATTCTAGCAATATGGCAGTGAAATAGTTCCAGAGGTTCAATACTTTGAAAAGGCAACTGTCCTGTCAGCATTTCATAGAAAACAATGCCTAAAGAATAGAAATCAGTACGGTAATCAACCAAGCGGTTCATCCGCCCTGTTTGCTCAGGCGATATATAAGCTAGTGCATCTTCAAAAAGATTCTGATTACTAATTGTTTGTTTTTCTGTAGGTAAATGGGTTGCAAGGCTAAAGTCGTCAATTTTAACCTGTCCAGTTTGCTGATTGAACAGCACATTAGCCGTTTTTAAATTTTTGTGAATAACTTTGTATTGATGTAGTTTTACTAGTGTTTCAGCAAGCTGAATTCCAATGTGTAGAAACTCTGTTAAATCGAGTGAGTTTTGACTCAAGTATTTTGGAAGTGGTTCTCCTCCAAAATCTTCCAAAATTATTGCCCAGAGCCGATGCCTATCTTCTAATGCATAGCATTTTACAACTCCTACAATATCTAGCGACTGAAGAATTTTATATTCATATTTTAACCGAGCAATATCTTCGAGACTTGGGTACTCTGTTTTAATGTATTTTATTAGTACTGATGTTCGTTCTAGTTGTTTAATTCCGCGATAAATAACTGTGCTACTATCTTCTCGAAGTACTTCTATGTGCTGATAACCTTCCAGTCGCCTAATCATTATTTTATTTCTATTCAAAAATTAAATCAAATTTTTATATAGAACCAAAGTGATGATCTCTAGAGAAAACTTTGAGTTTTAGCATCTAATTTGCTGTAAAACTATTGATATCTGCATCATTTGTCGCCTGTAAATATGCACCTCCTGGAACATCTGACTGTTCACGGCTTCTGGAAAACCTCTCTCTAAATCTCTCTTCTTTTAAGGAAGAGAGACTTTAAATTTCCCCCTTCCCGTGTCGGGAAGGGGATTAGGTTTTTCCTGGGCTTTTCCACATAACCTGAATTGTCAGCTGGAACATATATGTATGTGGTTTTGACTAGTTAGTGAGTCAGTAGAGTAACGAAAGGAGCTTGAAATATCACACGAACTTAAGTAATAAATCATGATTTGCACATTTTATCTTACTAAGTTAGGAAGAGAGTTCAATCCCTAGTCTGTTGTTTGCTGGATGGTTATATGTTATACTTTTTAGACTGCAAATATTCCGAATTCAAGTTGTTCAGTGGCTTCAGGTGGTCAATTCTCACAGTGTATTCTCCATAACACATTCAGTAAACCTAAAAATTCTGCGATCGATACCTGCACATCTGATTGTTTGTCAGCGATCGCAAGTAGTATTATGAAAACAAACATAGTATTCATGCACCTATGAAAAATGGGCTGACTCAGAAAACAGCACTATTATTTACTTGCTTTTTGCTACTAGTAGCTTGTGGTAAAAATGACAGCGCTACCACCAATTCCACAAGTAATCCTACAGTAACAATAGGTACATCTGATACTATTCCTATTGGTATTGCCTTTGCCGAAACAAGTAATGTGGCATTACTTGGTCAAGAAGGAACTGATGGGGTAAAAATTGCTCAAAAATACTTTAATGACACAGGAGGCATCAATGGTAGACCGATTAAATTAGTTTACCAAGATACTGGTGGTGATGAAGTTGGAGCTATTAATGCTTTTCAAGCTTTAATTAATCAAAGTAAAGTTGTTGGGATTATTGGCCCTACACTGTCACAACAAGCTTTTAGCGCTGATCCTATAGCAGAACGCAATCAAGTTCCAGTGATAGGATCATCAAATACAGCTAAAGGCATTCCCGAAATAGGTAATTATATTGCTCGTGTTTCTTCGTCTGTTGCTATCGTTGCTCCTTATGCGGTCAAAGCGGCACTCAAACAAAATCCTCAAATCAAAAGAGTAGCTGTATTCTATGCCCAAAATGATGCTTTCAATCGGTCAGAAACAGAGATTTTTCAGAATACAGTAAAAAATTTAAAATTAAATATAGTAACAGTCCAAAAATTTCAAACTACAGATACAGACTTTCAAGCCCAAGGGAGTAACGCTATTAATTTAAAACCAGATTTAGTGATTATATCTGGATTAGCTGTAGATGGTGGTAATTTAGTTAAGCAACTACGAGAACTAGGTTATAAAGGAATAATTATTGGTGGGAATGGTTTTAACACATCTCATATATTTTCTGTATGCGGAGCGTTCTGTGATGGGGTAATTGTTGCTCAAGCCTACAGCCCAGAATATGCAAATGAAATTAATAGGGCATTTCGTCAAGCCTACGTTAAACAATATCATAAAGAGCCATCCCAAGTAAGCGCTCAGTCCTTTGCTGCACTACAGGTATATGTAGAAGCTCTCCGAGCTTTAGATAAAAAAAGCAAAATTAATAATCTTAGTTTAGCACAGTTGCGTACAGAATTGAATAAAGAATTACTAACAAGAAAATATCAAACTCCTCTCGGTGAAATTGCTTTTACACCAGTAGGTGATGTCATTCAACAACAGTTTTATGTTGCCAAACTCAAGATGGAAGCAAACGGTGTTAATGGTAAATTTGCTTATCTGAACATCAAATAGTTGTTAGAGCAATCCTAAATCATGTTAGATACCTGACCGAACAAGGCAAAAGTAAAAAGTAAAAAGGCACTCATAAAGAAAAAGAAAAATGGTTTGA
>CAZZZY010000035.1:0-13545 GCA_964658545.1 uncultured Acetobacteraceae bacterium
GTAGCCGAAATAATTAATGCAGCAGTCAACTTGAAAAGACTGGGGTTGGGCATTTTCCCCAGTATAAAACGCCGTAGTGGGAAACTGGACATAGTTGGAACTATGGACGATAGTACCACGAAGGAAATCCTTCATACCCTTCATCGGGCTGTTGGAAGCCTACACTGTAACCGTCTCGCTTCAGTGTAGGAGATGTCACCCCAATGTTACGATCGCGGATTGAAAGCTGCTAGTAATGAAACTGCACTACCAGTAGATACATTTCCAGTGAAATGTCCTTATCCCATTGCTCAAGTTCTCGATGCTGAGTTTTTGCCGGATACGATTGATTTGTAATATAGATTTATGCGGTAATTAACTCACCTCGCATCACAGTTATCGCTTGTCCGGCAAGAAAGACGCGATCACCTCCGGTATAGCGGACTTTTACGACTCCACCGCGACGGGATGCTTGATAAGCCAATAACTCATCTTTGTGTAAGCGATCGCGCCAGAAGGGAGCAAGACAGCAATGAGTTGCCCCAGTTACAGGGTCTTCATCAATTCCTAAACCTGGTGCAAATAAGCGAGAGACGAAATCATATTCAGAATCAGAGTGAGTGAGGCTGGTGACAATTATCTCAGAAATAGGCAACGTTTTCAATATTTGGAAATTAGGCTGTATTTGCCGCACCAAATCTTCAGATTCCAATTCCACTAAATAGCCAAAGGAATTTAGAAAGACAGATTTATATGATACACCTAAAGCAGCTTTGAGTTCTCGCGGGGCAATTGCTTCTTGTGAGTGATTCACAGGAAAATCTAACTCAATCCATTCACCTTGCAACTTAGCAATTAGCACTCCACTTTTAGTATAAAAACGCGCAACTCCATCAGGTGATAAATGCCCTTCTGACCAAAGTACATGGGCACTAGCTAAGGTTGCGTGACCACAAAGTGGCACTTCGACTGTGGGCGTAAACCAACGCAGATTAAAGCCATCATCCTGTCTAACTAGAAAAGCTGTCTCAGATAAATTCATCTCCTGCGCCACATTCTGCATCCAGTGTTCATTTTGACGAGTCGGCAAAACACAGACAGCAGCAGGATTTCCTGCGAAAGGTCTATTGGTAAAAGCATCAACCTGAGTAATGGTTTGTCCCATTAAAGTCACCTTGAAAGTTAGACAGCAATATACTTATCAGGAATGGGTTAAAGATTTATGCCTATAATTACCATTATTTTAACGTCCAGGACTTACGCGTTTTCTTTCGATGGTGTGAAATACAGCCATCACTTCGTAAGGGCGCACAACCTTGCTGTTACAATCCAGATGAGAAGCGTCATATACAGTACCTTATAAATTAGGAATACAATCTCCAAAAACTAGGGTCAATAACAGAAACATGAGGATAAAAATCTTCACAAGTATTTTTGCTGCTGTCAACTTAGCACTAATTTCTGGAGGATTAGTTAGTTGTGTTGTTGAGGTACCGCAACCATCTGCTCCAACTGAGCAACCAAAACCAGTCCTGCAACCTACCCAACAGCCTAAGCAGATAAAGCAGAAGGAGAAAAATGACCAGGACAAAGATGGCGATCGCAAAAATGATAAAAAAGATGACGATAAAGACGATAACGACTAAATAAAAACAAAACTATAACCTTGAGTTTCTATTTATGCTTATCCAACAAACTTCTACTTCCCTCATCGAGACTTTACGCTTTCGACGGCAACAACTAGCCAACCTCATTGATTTTCCCGTAATTCTGTGGTCAGGTAGCAACAGTCCGCGCAACTTTCTGGCAAATCTCTTTCCGTTTCGCGCTAATAGTCATTTCCTCTATTTTGCTGGACTGCCATTATCAAATGCAGCAATTCGTTTAGAAGCCGGCAAGCTAGAACTATTCATAGACGATCCATCACCCAGTAGTGCCCTTTGGCATGGAGAAATGCCAACGCGCAATGAAATAGCCCAGAAGATTGGGGCAGATGTGGCTCGACCAATGGCAGAATTAGAATCTTGGCTAGAAGATGCCGTCACACTTGCCGTACAAGATGCAGCGACATGGACGCAACAATCGCAGCTATTAAATAGATGGATTTTACCCCAAAGTCCTCCCCAAGGAATTGACTTGGAGTTAGCTAAGGCGATCGCTTCTATCCGCCTCACCCACGATGAAGCTGCATTAATCGAGTTGCGAAAAGCTGCTGCTGTAACTGTTCAAGCACACAAAGCTGGGATGGCAGCAACACCTCAAGCCAAGCGAGAAGCAGAAGTTCGCGCAGCGATGGAAGGGGTAATTATTGCCCATAACATGACCACTTCTTACAACAGTATTGTTACCGTTCACGGCGAAGTTTTGCACAACGAACACTATCACCACCCTCTACAACCAGGTGACTTACTGCTTGCTGATGTTGGCGCTGAAACTGAGATGGGTTGGGCAGGTGATGTTACTCGCACGTGGCCAGTTTCCGGTAAATTTTCATCTACCCAGAGAGATATTTATAATGTAGTGCTGGCGGCTCATGATGCTTGCATTGCCAAAATACAGCCTGGTGTAGAGTATGAAGATATTCATCTATTAGCTGCCACGGTTATAGCTGAAGGTTTAGTAGATTTAGGTATTTTACAAGGCAATCCCCAAAATTTAGTAGAAATAGATGCCCACGCGCTGTTTTTCCCTCATGGTATCGGTCATCTACTGGGTTTAGATGTCCATGATATGGAAGACTTGGGGGATATAGCTGGATATGAAGAGGGACGTTCTAGGAGCGATCGCTTTGGCTTAGGCTACCTGCGTTTAAATCGTCCCCTGCGTCCAGGAATGTTAGTCACAATTGAACCTGGTTTTTATCAAGTACCAGCAATTTTAAATGATGCCAATCTGCGCTCAAAATATCAAAATGTAGTGAATTGGCAGCGTTTATCTGACTTTGCCGATGTGCGCGGAATTCGCATCGAAGATGATGTTTTAGTTACCCCAGAAGGCAGCGAAGTTTTAACAGCAGCATTACCAAATGATGCCGATACTATAGAAAATTTAGTCAATACCTGAGAGGATGAACTCAGGCATTCCTTATGATGCTGCGTGCTACTATGATTCTTTTGATTGACCTTTAATGTAGCCCAGCATTTCATTTCGTACATCACGCCTAGCTCGTGAATCTAGCAAGATCCCTAACATAGAGGCATCGCGCTCGTGGTCAGTGTTAAGCTGTTGTCCTTGCTCTCGATTTACCTCTACTTCAGCAATCTTTACGCTTTCTCCAACTACCTCAAAACGCACTTTGAAAATGCAAAAACCAGTCCAACTACGATGCAAGTATAACCAAGGAGCCTCATAGAAAATGAACCACTTATCTTCCATCTGCTCTGGAATTAGTCCAGCAGCAATTCTGTCGAATTCTTCCTGTGAGTAAAATTTTTCTAGTGCGATCTTTGTGGACGCAGAAGGCATCGGTTGTGTTTTCCAATCATCACGTTTGGCTATTCGCATACTAAAAATATAATAAGATACCTCATGATATCTAAAATAATTGCAAATTCATGATCAAAACCCCCATAGGATTACTACTTAACGGAGTTATTGTCACCTTCGGACTATTGCCATTATTAGCTCAAGCACAGCAGCCCGTGCGGGTTTCTGATGCCCAAGTTGCGGCGATGGTAGAGGCGTTGCGACAAGCTGCACCGCAGACAAAAAATCCCAACGATGGATATTACAGTGAATGGCAAGTTAAACCAGAAACCCTCAAAGGCTGGACAAGAACTTGTTTGAAACGAGAACTAACACCAACGCAGTTTGAAAACAGCCCTGCGATCGCCCGCCAAGTCGTCTCTTGCATAACCCGCCGGGAGTTAACCAATCAATTTCGCGCCACCAACAATAATGAAATTGCATCTGTGCGCGGCGCAGCTTGTTGGTGGATGACTGGTAACTATACAGGGTGTGACAAAGGTTTCACAGCTGACTATGTGAAAAAAGTTGTGTACTTTTACCAAAAACAGCGTTAAAACCAGGTATCAAAGCCTCTCCTCCCGTGGGGGAGAGGAATGGAAGTGAGGGCAAAATCTATGGTTCAAAACGAGAAATAGAGGCTTTGATATTTTTCTTTTTTCGTATGAAACCACCCTGCCTTTCCGTGTCGGGAAGGGGGTTAGATTTTTCGTAGGCTTTTCCACATAACGTGAAAACTTAGGTTAGTAGTATCACTCTACCCTTTGGGCTATCCTCAACTTGGCCGATCGCGATCGCGGATTCTTACTAATTTCCTCTTCTTGAGCAATAATTGGTTTTTTTGTCAAGACTTTTAATAAAGGTGAATTTCTTAAACCATGCTTTACTGGGCGGTCTTCCAAACTGTGAAAACTGATAACCACAATTCTGCCACTAGGGACAAGGGCATTTGGCGCTTTATCCAAAAAGGTTTCTAGAGATTTTAACTCGTCGTTGACGACAATTCGCAGAGCTTGAAAAACACGAGTAGCGGGGTGAATTCTCCCATAACGGTATTTAGGGGGAACTGAAGATGCGATCGCTTCAGCCAATTCAATAGTCGTGTGCAACGGTCGCCGTTCTACAATCCGTCTAGCAATGCGCCGTGATAATCTCTCTTCACCGTACTTAAAGAAAATATCAGCTAATTCTGCTTCATCCCAATTATTAATCACATCAGCAGCAGTTAGCGATCGCCCCCGATCCATTCGCATATCTAAATTCGCGGCTTGGCGAAAGCTGAAACCCCTTTCTGCTTGATCTAGATGGTAAGAACTCACCCCCAAATCGGCGAGGATACCGTTGAAAGTGTTAGGGGGAAACTGGTAGTCAGCAAAATTGCTATGAATAAATTGTATGCGATCGCCAAACTCAGCTAATTCTTTCCTCGCTGCTGCTAAAGCATCCTCATCTTGGTCAATGGCCGTTACCCGCACATCCGCCGCAGCTTCTAAAATTAGGCGACTATGACCACCACCGCCTACAGTCGTATCAAGATAATGACCTCCTGGAGATACCGCTAGACCTGCAATGACTTCCTGCGGTAACACTGGTAGGTGGGAAAATATCGGTTCTTCCATAGCTAGCTGACGATTCATGAGACTTAGGGCAAAAAACCACAGATCAAAAAGATAATACCTATCAGCAGAGTCAACGTTACAGCGAGAACCAAAAATATATATGCATAGCCTAAAGTAGCTAAAAAAGCAAGGTGCAATTTATAAAGATGCGGTTGTTTTTGAGCAAAAGTTTCTAACTTCTGAATTAGCGTATCAAAACGCTCTTGATTGAAAGCCATAGATGTGTATCAGTGTCATAAAATTGTAATATAACTGACATACTACATACTATCTCTATCGCTTACGTAAAAACTCAGAAATCATTAGTCATTGGGCATTGGACATAAGTTATTCTTTCTTGTCCCCTTGTCCCAGCACAATGAGGTGAAAAAAATCCGATGCCTCAATTAAGTAGATATCGAGCTTCCATATAATAGTTGAAGAAGTGCAACAAACTAAAATATTCTGGTTGGCATCTTGGCGGTTCAATTCAAAATTTGCCTTCAGCACGCTACACGAACACAACGGGAGAACACGAAATCTATGACCAGACTAGAAACCCGCACTGAACCTATGGTGCTAAACATGGGGCCACACCACCCCTCAATGCACGGGGTTCTGCGGCTAATTGTCACCTTGGATGGCGAAGATGTCGTTGACTGTGAACCGGTCATCGGCTATTTGCACCGGGGGATGGAAAAAATTGCAGAGAACCGCACTAATGTAATGTATGTCCCTTACGTTAGTCGCTGGGACTACGCGGCGGGAATGTTTAACGAAGCCGTCACTGTCAACGCCCCAGAAAAACTTGCAGGTGTCGCTGTTCCCAAACGCGCTAGCTACATCCGCGTCATCATGCTGGAGTTGAACCGCATTGCTAACCACTTGCTGTGGTTTGGCCCTTTCCTCGCTGACGTAGGCGCACAAACTCCCTTCTTCTACCAGTTCCGGGAACGGGAGATGATTTATGATTTGTGGGAAGCCGCCACAGGTTATCGGATGGTGAATCACAACTACTTCCGCGTTGGTGGGGTAGCAGTCGATTTGCCTTACGGTTGGGTAGATAAGTGTCTGGAATTCTGCGAATACCTATTGCCCAAAATTGATGAGTATGAACGTTTAGTAACCGATAACCCCATCTTCCGGCGACGTGTTGAGGGTATTGGTACTATCACCCGTGAAGAAGCAATTAACTGGGGACTTTCTGGCCCAATGTTACGCGCATCTGGCGTGCAATGGGATTTGCGGAAAGTTGACCATTACGAATGTTACGACGATTTCGACTGGGATGTGCAGTGGGAAACTGCCGGTGATTGCTTTGCCCGTTATGTGGTGCGGATGCGGGAAATGCGCGAATCTGTGAAGATTATTCGCCAAGCAATTAAAGGACTTCCTGGCGGCCCTTACGAAAATCTGGAAGCCAAGCGTTTAGCCGCAGGTAAAAAATCCGAGTGGGACGCATTTGATTATCAATACATCGGCAAAAAAGTTTCCCCTACCTTCAAGATTCCCAAGGGTGAAATCTACTCTCGTGTCGAAAGTGGCAAAGGTGAATTGGGAATTTATTTGGTTGGCGATGATAATGTCTTCCCTGCACGGTGGAAGATTCGCGCCGCAGATTTCAACAACCTCCAGATTGTCCCACATTTACTGCGTGGCATGAAGGTTGCAGATATTGTGGTCATTCTCGGTAGTGTTGACATAATTATGGGGTCTGTGGATAGGTAGGTAGAAAATATTTATCTAAGTAATTTTTAGAGCAGTTGCAATATAATACAACTGCTCTTTTTTTTGCATTTGGGTAAACTTGCCGATTATAGCGCAATACGCTTGGGTTAAGGCTAAAACTCTGTTACCAAAGTCAATTTTTTAACGTAGACGCTTCTCTACGAGACGCTACGCGAACGGCTGACCGCAGGGTACCGCCAAGGCAATAGAGTTGCCAGTGCGCCCTTGCGGGTTCCCCGACTTGTAGCAACTGACGCGACGCAGAGACAAGAAAGAGATGCTTAACCCAAGCGTATTGGATTATAGCGTCATATGTTAAGCCTATTGGCACTCCTAAATCCACACTCACAAATTCCAATTGCGACGGAAATGGAAGAAGCCTTCTAAAAACTCTTGCAAAGCAATATTGCTATTTAACCTCTGCTTACTCCACTCTCTTGCAGTTTGTTCCAAAATTTCTGAGAAACTGGGATAGACGGAAGATAAATTTGCTAAATCTTTGACTTTAATTTTTTGTGACATTGCTAAGGCAATTAGATTAATCAATTCTCCAGCTTCTGCCCCTAATATTGAAGCTCCCAAAATGTCGCCGTTGCGTAGCACAATTAATTTACACATCCCACTGGTTTCGTCTCGGAGTTGGGCTGTTGCCACTGTTTTAAAATACTGTCGCAAAACTAAAACTTCATTGTGACTAAATAGACGTTTTGCCTGTACCTCTGTCAAACCCACTTGCGCCAGCATTGGTACAGAAAACATTGCCCAAGGAATAGAGTGATAATTTACTCGTAACTTGGAGAAAAAGAGGGCATTATTCAGGGCAATTTTTGCTTCATAGTTAGCAATATTGGCAAAGTCATAACCACCAATTACATCACCACAAGCATAAATGCGGTGGTTAGTAGTTTGCAGTTGATCGTTCACCACTAAGCTACACTTATGCCATTTCACACCTACCGTTGCCAAATTTAGGGATTCAAGATTTGGTTGTTGTCCAGTAGCTACTAAAATTTCATCAGTTTCAATGGCTTTATCTCCTGCTTGAATCCACTTTTTATCCTCAATTAGCCTCACCTGAGTTACTTGTATATCAGTGAAGACGCGCACGCCTTCGACTTCTAACTGTGCCTGAAGCAACATGGCTATCTCAGGATCAATATTGGGTAGAAGATATGGATGCTTGACTACCAGCGTTACACTACAACCAAACCGCGCTAAAGTTTGAGCGATTTCAATGCTTTGGGGAATCCCGCCGATAATTACCCAATTTTGAGGTAATGTCCCTCCCTGGAAGGATTGCCAGATATTAGATAGGGTTAGATAGCCAGTAGCTTGCAATCCTTCAATCTCAGGAATTTCTGGACGCGAACCACTGGCCAACAAATAGGTACGGGCGCGTAGTAAGCGATTGTTAACCACAAAAGCTAGTTGGGGTGAAGATTGAAATTGCCCACTACCAGCGATGACATCTACCCCCAGCGCGGCTAAGATGGCTGGAGAATGCTGTTCTTTGAGATTTAAGGCGACGCATTGAGCATACAGCATCGCTTCTTTCCATGCCAAAGATATATGGCATTCTTCTGAGGAATCAGTGTGTGTAGCATGAATCCCAAAACTAGCGGCATCATTCAATTTATGTGCCAGTTTACCGATTTCGGTAAGAGCATGGTGATGAGTAAACCCGTAGTCTACTTTGGTTTCCACCAAGGCAACTGTAGCACGTAGTTGGGTGGCAGCAAGGGCGGCGTAGTATCCAGCAAGACTGCCGCCAATAATTACAACATCGTAGTCAACGGTCACGCGAATTAGGAGTTAGGAGTTAATAATTAGGAGTTAAAACCCTTGTTATGGGGCTTCTCGGTTGAGTTCAATACTGACCTAACCCCCAGCCCCTTCCCTACAAGGGAAGGGGAGTAATCTCTCCTAAAAAGAGAGGGGTCAGAGTGTATTGCATACAACGATCGCTCGTTATAAACTCATAACTCATAACTTATAACTCCTAACTCTTTTTTAGCGCTGTTAGTAAGCGTTGGTTATCGGACTCTTCACGTACAGCAACCCGGAAGAAGCGATCGCCTAGTTCTTTAAAGCTAAGGCAATCACGGATTAAAATCTGGTGATGCTTGAGTAATTGTTGCTGTAACTGGGAAGTAGACTCTTGGGACTCAACCAGTAAAAAGTTAGCAGCACTTACTTGGGGTTGCAATCCTGGTATTTTAGCCAAACCCTGAAAGAGTTGGTTTCGTGCAGGTGGTAGCCATGTCCAGGTTTGTTGCTGAAACTCCCTATCCTGGAGGGACGCAATTGCCGCCGCCGCCGCTAGAGTGTTTACGGGCCAGGGGTCACGCCATAGTTGCCATTTAGCTAGGTAGTCGGGGTGGGCGATCGCATATCCTAATCGCAGTCCTGGGAGACTGTAAAATTTGGTCAGCGATCGCAATACTACTAAATTCGCATATTCCTGCATCATCGGAATCAGGCTTTGTTCCTCATTAGGCGGCAAAAAGTCCATAAATGCTTCATCCACCACAACCAAAGCAAATTGCTCCAGGTAGGGCAAAATAGAGCCCCGTGAAAATAGTTTTCCGGTTGGGTTGTGGGGATTATTCAGCAATAGTCCTTTGTCCTTTGTTCTTTGTCCTTTCTCAATGGCCAATGACAAAGGACACTCCAGCACGTTGGTGTTGTACGCCGTCAGGGTTCGGTAGTAGTCGCCAAAGGCTGGAGTGATTAACATTGTCGCGGCTAACTGAGCTAATTCCCTACCTACTAAAGTGAGTAATTCTGCGGAGCCGTTACCCGGCAGAATCCACTCAGGCGGCAATTGATGGAAGTGACTGAGAGCTAGTCTCAGTTCACTATAATTTGGGTCTGGATAGTGCTTAAGATTACCAATTTGGGACAGGATAGCAGCGATCGCGCTGTTTGGAGGCCCCAACGGGCTGATGCTAGCAGAAAAATCCAGAATAGCATCAGGGGGACACCCAGCCAGTGCTGCTGCCCAGGCTAAATTTCCCCCGTGTGCAGGTTGCCGCATTAAAAAAGGGTTCCCGAAGACAGAACCTATGCTTTTGGGGGTGCTACCTTTTCTCTAAACAGTTTTCCTGCGGAGAAGGCAGGAACCCTCGTCGCTGGAATTTCCATCTTTTCATTTGTTTTCGGGTTGCGACCTTCACGGGCTTTACGTTCCCGTGATTCAAATGAGCCAAATCCCACTAACGTTACCTTATCACCAGAGGAAACCGCTTCAATAATCGTTTCCAAAGCGGCAGTTAAGACTGCATCCGCTTGTTTCTTGGTAACACTAGCTCTTTCAGCGACGGCATCAACTAATTCACCTTTGTTCATATCAAACTCCTGAAGGTTTACTTGAGATTCTTTACGGATGTACCCTGGTGCATCTGTACTAAAATCTTTGTTCGCGGCAATACAAAAATCATCCTTTGGGAGTATTTTTACTCAAAACGGCTGTACATCCCATCGGCTCGACTTTTCAATGAATCATTCTAAGGTGTTGCAGCCTGATGTGGATAGATGAAACCATTAATTTATATAGATTTCAGGATTTTTTGTCATTTTAGGGTACTTGCTTCACTAAAAACTACCCCTACAGTAGGAAAAAATACTTATTGAAAACGGCTAACGTGAGGATAACAGAGCAGTGGGGAGGTAGGAAGAATATGATTATGAATACTAGATTAGCTATATGAGACATGTCTAACGGCAAGGTACTAAATGTTTGGGTCAATTTCTACAATCACTTCACCTCGTCACAGGCATTCTAAAGTAGTAGCAGTTAGAATCTGCCGGAGGTTACGATTTGTGACGTTGTTATGCTTTTACTATTCCCCAGCAGATAATTTTCTGTTGCACCCAAATCCGAAAAGCACGGGTAGTAGCAATTTCCGCATTCTTTTTCGCTTTTTGAAGAAACCAAGGAATCTCCTTCATCGACACAGCCGCAAAAATAGGGCTGGTTTGGACTTCTGAGTATTGCCCACCTGCAAGCGTATAAATTCGCAACACACTGCCGTTATAACGCCAAAATTCAGGGACTCCCATCCCAGCATAAAGCCTAAGCTTGTCTATTGCAGACCTCGAATATTCCACTTCTAGCACAAGGTCTGGGGGCGAATCTATGGCGAATGAACTGGGCGCGAAAAACTTGAACAAGACAGCGCAACCGAGTATTGCTGTTGCAATACTCGGTTGCATCCTGACCTTAAATTTCAGGGTAATCGAAAGTTTGGGTTTTAAAAAAGCCCTTTTGGATAGAGAGGCGGTTAGTTTTCGAGGCAAGCCGCTTTCTCTATTACTATTGAATCAAGTTAGTTTAAGGTGATGGTAGCGGTAAAAATCTGGTCATCCCAGATTCAAGGGTGCATGAATAACTTGCTGATAACAATCTTGCTTTAATTATTGGGAGATTAATAAAAATGTCTGCATTTAAATTGCCTAACGGCCCTAAAACTCACCCTTGGGTACAGATGTATCAGTGGCTGACTAATCCCTTAGAATATATAGAAACGTGTACTAAACGTTATGGTGATATCTTCACCCTCCAACTTGGATCAAATTTTGCTCCTCAAGTCTTCATTAGCAATCCCCAGGCAATTCAGCAGATTTTTACTACAGATCCAAAAAAGTTAGACTCTGGTGAACCAGCAGGGATTAAAGCACCTTTGTTAGGACAGCAATCATTACTATCTCTAGAAGGTAAGCCTCATCAGCGACAACGAAAGCTGTTGACACCCCCTTTCCACGGGGAACGGATGCTGGCTTATGGTGAGTTAATCCGTGAAATCACAGAGCAAGTGAGTAGCCAGTGGCAGGTTGGAGAAACCTTTACAGTTCTACCGTCTATGCAAGAAATCTCTTTCCAAGTGATTTTGAAGGCTGTATTTGGTCTAGAAGATGGGCCACGTTACAAGAAACTCAACGAACTCCTAATTGAAATCCTGAATCCCAAAATCCCTTTACTAAGAACAGTTTTGCTTATTTTCCCATCACTGCGGCTGGATTTAGGAGCGTGGAGTCCTTGGGGGAAATACTTGCGTTTACGAGAGCAAATCGATCAACTCATCTACGCCCAGATTCAAGAACGCAAAGCACAACCCAATCAATCTGGGACTGATATTTTATCTTTGATGATGGCTGCTCGTGATGAAGCGGGAGAGCCGATGACAGACTTGGAATTACGTGATGAACTGATGACCCTATTAGCGGCGGGTCATGAAACTACTGCAACTTCCTTATCATGGGCGCTGTACTGGATTCATCATCAGCCGCAGGTACGGGAAAAACTGCTGCAAGAACTAGATAATTTGGGTGAAAAACCAGACGCAAACGCTATTTTTCGATCGCCTTATTTGAATGCTGTCTGTTCTGAAACACTGCGTCTTTACCCAGTGGCAACGTCGGCACTAAATCGATTGGTCAAATCACCGCTACAAATTGGGGGGTACAACTTTGAGCCTGGGACTATACTAATTCCCTCTATTTATTTGACCCATCATCGAGAAGATTTATATCCTGAGTCGAAGCAATTTAAGCCAGAGCGTTTTCTGGAAAGACAATTTTCTCCCTACGAGTATTTACCCTTTGGGGGCGGAAACCGTCGCTGTATTGGCATGGCATTTGCCTTGTTTGAGATGAAACTAGTTTTGGCAACAGTGCTGTCTCGCTGGCAAATGGAACTGGCTGATAGCAAACCTGTGCAGCCAGTACGTAAGGGTTTGCTATTTAGCCCAGCAGGTGGTGTGAGGATGGTGGTGAAGGGGAAGCGTTTGCAAAATCAGCCAGTGTATGAGACTAGCTTGAGTTCACCGAAACAGCACTGAGTAAAACAAAGCACATGAGGCGGCCAGTTGCTGCGCCAGGACAGATGATACCAAATTGAGTCACGATCAATGCCTCTACTTGATTTTCAAGAACTTATCTAAAGCTAATACCATACTGGGCGGCCAACGACGAATATTTGTTACCCAGTTGATATCCTTGTAGCGGCTATCCAGTCCATAAGCTGCTACCCAGTTGCTCTCAGCTTCTCCTTGTTCTCCATTTACCCAGTAGGCAGCTGTGAGGGCGGCACGCACATCAGCAAACCTGGGATATTTACGGACAATATTCCGCATTTCGCGGATTGCTTGTTCTTTTTGACCTGTTTCATAAAGAGCGAGGGCGTAGTTAGCACGGGCGAAGGCAAAATTCGGGGCTATCTCATTAGATTTTTTGTAGTCTGCGATCGCATCGTCCCATTTTCCTAAACCTGTTTTGGCATTACCACGATTGTTGTATGCCATCGCATCGTTAGGATCGAGTTCTAAGACATGATTATAATCTGCGATCGCATCATTCCATTTTCCTAATCCTTCCAACGCCGCCCCCCGATTCAAATATGGATCGGTGACATTCGGTGCTAGTTCTATGGCTTTGTTATAATCTGCCAACGCCTCTTGTAACTTATTCTGACTCACCCGCGAATTTCCTCGGTTACTCCACGCCCCTGCATTCGTCGGAAATTGTTCAATAATCTTTGTCCAATAAGTTTCAGCTGTAGCGAAATCACCTTGATTCGTCGCTGTAAACGCTTGATTAGCCCACTCATCACCTTGTTTTAACTGTTCTTGAGTAATGGGTGGTTGAGATTGTGCCATCACTGGAGTACCCCAGCCAAACACGAGTAACAGACTGAGAAAAATACCAATCAACTTAATCATCTAGGTTTACCTGTGTCTATTTCAAAGATGGGGAGTGGGCAGAGGGGCACAGGGGC
>CAZZZY010000035.1:13555-16773 GCA_964658545.1 uncultured Acetobacteraceae bacterium
ATGCCCATAATTACAACAATGACAACTGTTCATTAGGCGGCGTGAATCCCAAATGCTTATATGCTGCCTTTGTCGCCATTCTCCCACGATGAGTCCGAGTTAAATACCCAATCTGCATGAGGTAAGGTTCGTACACCTCTTCAATTGTTTGAGTATCTTCACCCGTGGCTGCTGCCATTGTTTCTAACCCCACTGGCCCGCCATTAAATTGTTCAATTATTACACTCAACATTTGGCGGTCTGTCCAATCTAAACCGCAGGGATCTACTTGGAATAGTTGCAATGCTTCAGATGCAATACTTTCGTTAATCTCCCCAGATATTTTTACCTCAGCATAATCACGGACTCGTTTAAGTAATCTATTAGCAATCCGTGGCGTTCCGCGTGAACGACGGGCAATTTCTGTAGCACCATCTTCTGTAACGGGGGTTTTGAGTAACTGAGCGGTTCGCAGTACAATTTTAGTCAGTTCGTCAACTTCGTAAAATCGGAGTTTTTGAATTAAACCAAAGCGATCGCGCAGTGGTGAAGTTAAAGCACCCACACGGGTTGTAGCTCCCACAAGGGTAAACTTTGATAGGGGCAAACTTCTAATGCGAGCGCTGGAACCCTTACCAATAGTAATATCTAAGCGATAATCTTCCATCGCTGGATAGAGAATTTCCTCAGTCATCCGCGAGAGACGATGAATTTCATCCACAAATAAGATATCGCCTGGTTTCATATTCACCAGTAGCCCCACAATATCCCGTGGACGTTCTAGCGCTGGCGCACTGGTAATTTTGTAATTTACCCCCATTTCTGATGCTAAAATCATTGCCATTGTGGTTTTGCCCAATCCTGGCGGCCCATACAACAGCAAGTGATCCAAGACCTCACCACGAGACTTGGCTGCTTTGATGGCAATATCTAGCACATCCTTTAAGTCCTTTTGCCCAATGTAATCGGCAAATCGGTGCGGTCGAATCCCTTCTTCTTGCTGTTCTTGTTCATCAATAGCAGCTTCAGGCTTCAAAATATTGTCTGTGGATGGTGCTTTCGCCGACTCCCGCCGCTGCTTTGGTTCTCCGTTGGGTTCTGGAGGCTGTTTTTTCGAGGAGATTATCGCCATAATTCAGCTATCTACTTTTAATGGGACTAGAAAGTGGGGAATGGGGAGTGGGGGAGTGGGGAGGTAGGGGGAAAAAGAATAACCAATGCCCAATTCCCGTGAAAATTTTCGTTTGGAAATACCCGCGCCAATTTAAAATTTAAATTCCGGTCAATTACCCAGAAGTACAAAAGTTATTATGTTATCTAAAAGAATCTTACCGTGCTTAGATGTGAAGGCGGGACGGGTTGTAAAAGGAGTTAATTTTGTCAATCTCCAAGATGCAGGTGATCCGGTAGAACTGGCCAAGGTTTACAACGAAGCCGGTGCGGATGAGTTAGTATTTCTGGATATTACAGCTACTCATGAAGACCGAGCTACTATTTTAGATGTGGTCTACCGGACTGCTGAACAGGTCTTTATTCCATTGACTGTGGGTGGTGGCATTCAATCCTTAGAAAATGTTAAAGCTTTGTTACGAGCCGGCGCAGATAAGGTTAGTATTAACTCTGCGGCGGTGCGCGATCCAGACTTGATTAATCGGGCCAGCGATCGCTTTGGCAATCAGTGCATAGTTGTTGCTATTGATACCAGACGGAGAAATAACCCGGAAAATCCAGGTTGGGATGTGTATGTGCGGGGTGGCAGGGAAAATACAGGCTTAGATGCTCTACTTTGGGCACAAGAAGTTGAAAAACGGGGGGCCGGAGAACTGCTAGTGACAAGTATGGATGCTGATGGAACCCAAGCCGGGTATGACATAGATATCACACGGGCTATTGCAAACGCTGTAGAAATTCCGGTCATTGCTTCTGGTGGTGCAGGTAATTGTGAACATATCTACACTGCCCTAACTGAAGGCAAAGCTGAAGCAGCACTACTGGCATCCTTGTTACATTACGGACAATTAAGCGTAGCAGAAATCAAAAATTATTTGCGCGATCGCAATGTGCCAGTAAGAACATTATCTTGATCCACCATTTACCATTTAATGACATCCATCTGAGGTTAGAGACACTTCCTTAAAAGGGTGTTAATATTATTTTACAAGTATTAACAAATATTAAAAAATATGTTGCTTCCTATTTTACTTTTTGATGTAGCCCTGGTAGCGTGGTCTCTGCACTTAATGGAAAAAGCCTACGAGAGTAAAGAATTTTCTCTAATGTTGGCTGGTACATTGGTCGCTCTGGCTGCTGCTGCCATGTTAGTAGTTTACTTTTTGATGGGGCACTGTATGCCCTACTTGCTGCAAGTGTCGTTGTGAATGCTAAGTGCTAGAGGAGATATTTAAAGTTTATTTTCCGAAAAAAGCTTGACAAAATACCAATAATTAAGCCAGTATGTATAATGGATTTTAAGGGGTTATAGCGCAGTTGGTAGCGCACCTCAATGGCATTGAGGGGGTCAGCGGTTCGAATCCGCTTAGCTCCATTCTTCACAGCCTAGCCCTCTCCGTTAACGGAGTGTGACAGTAAAACTCCGCAAGCACTTAAACTTGTCTTCTTTGCTGTTGCGCTGCACCAAGCGCGAAAAGATTTCCATGAAATGTCCACCGAACAAGCTTACCGCGATCACAGCATCGAGTAAACTATCCAACATCATGAGCCGATGACTGGACTGTGGGCAATACCGTTCGGTTAAGACATCTCTCCATTTAGGTAGATCAGCAGAAGCCTCACACCCACTTTTAGGGGTGTGAGATGAATGTGCGGGAGTGGTGAGATATAGTAATTAATATATTTTGTCGTAGCCAAAACAATTAATTACTATGTCGAACCATGACCCATATTGATTATATTTCTCTTAAGAAATATGGTATTATAGATAAGTACAGACAGAGCCGAAAATGCTGGTCGTACACTGAACCTAGACAACTAAAGATATGGGGTTTTATTGGGAAGTGCGGTCTTAAATATGGTATTTTCATACCTGATTGTTGCCTCCAATAAGTAAAATCTTTAAGGAACATAGATAGTCTTTTAAAAAGACAGTGGGGCAGGACACGTACCTCACTAGAAAACGCCGTAGCAGGAAACCAATGGAGTACTGTGAAGGAAGTTCTTAATATCCTTAACAGGACTTAGAAGCCTACACCGTATTGCTTGCAATCGGTGTAGGAGTGTCA
>CAZZZY010000036.1:0-16718 GCA_964658545.1 uncultured Acetobacteraceae bacterium
CAATGCTCAAAGGGAAAGAAGAGAGTTTGAGGATGTTGAGGGCAACACCAGAGTACATGAGATTGGAAGCGTCAGAACGATTCACTCTCTTCTAATGACCTCCGTCTCGGTGACGCGATTCAAGCACTCTTCGAGGTTCATGAAGCCATCCTAAATATCGAGTTATATTCCCAAGCTGAGGGACAACCTTATGCTTTCAACGACAGCCTTAGTGCGTAATCATTTGTACGAATTTCGTGGTCAACAACTGCGCTACAGCCATCGCTCTAATTGTCGAGTCAATGCCCCTTTCATATTCAATGACTCAAAGGGCAGACGCAAAGAATTAAGCCAAAACCAAGTGCAGAGGGAGGTTTTTGAACTTGTTGAGTTTTGTGAAAACTGATGAAGCGATCGCACAGACGACCAATCACTGCGATCGCCCACATCAGAAGCATCAAGTAAACATCACGTAAAGGATTTTAGCATCATGGCACTTGACTATACAAATCCCAACGATTGGGGACGTTCACCGCTAACTGACCGCGCCCTGAGATTACAGCAACTCAAAGCCGAGAGTCCAGAACAGTGGTCAGCAATGATTTCGGCGGATATTGAGGCACTTGACACACCGCAATTCGAGAGTGAAGATTACCCACCTTTCACCGGAACGGAATTTCTAGCAACTCATGAAACCATTGATGATCATCCATACTCTGCTGCATTTGGTCAGTTCTTAGGTAATGGTATTGACCCGGATATTGCAAATACTTTGGCATTTGGTGAGAACAGATTTGATTTGATTTCTGATGATTTTGACGACCCCTTGCGACAACTGGCAACGAGAATTTATAGCCGATTTGAGGATATGGGGTATTGGGATGAAGTGCCCCAAGAGTCCAGCGATACCAACTACGACAACATACCTTATTAGGAGATGAAGCGATGGACTTTGCAATACGTAATCCGGTAGTTGGTCATAGTTCACACATTGATGAAAAAGCGCAAACTTGGGGAGGATTTGAGTCTGATATTCTGGGCTATCTCTCCGATATCAATAAGCTAGAACAGTTTGCGGATTATGCGAATAATGCCCAAGAATTATCAGATAGGTTAGAGCCGTTCTTAGACAATGCCAAGGTTGTCTTTGAGGCAATGGAAAAGCTCACCAAGGGACAAGTAACTTGGACAGAACTAAGAAAGCAATACGGCTCTCATGTTGCGGGTGCTATCGCTAAGATTCGCAAGTTAAATTCAGAATTTGATTCAGAGATGGGCAAGATAGATGCCCAAGATAGAGCGGATCTATTGCGAATTGACCAAAAACGCAAACACGCCCTAGCTGAAGTTGCTGCCCAATTACACCACGATTTACAAGCAGAATTGTGGAGGCATGAGAACAAAGTTAGCAGTATAGAAAACAGGCAAGTTGTGCAAGCAGAACGGCAGGCAATCACCACAGGACTAAGAGAGAAACGCCAACAACTTTTAGCCCGTGCTAGGTATGGTTCCAGAGCTTTAGAACCGAACCAAACACCCCAGTCAGTGATACCGTTTCAATCCCAAAATCATGCACCAGCATCTAGTGTTTCAGCAACGGGAACAGTTCGCGGTTGGGGTGCAATGTTGGGTAACTTGTGGAACAAATTGGGCGACAGATAACTATTAGTTGAAAGGACACAGGCTGATGCTAGTAAGGAAACGAAATGAAGATCCTCATAGCGTCAGCCCTTTTTTGCATGAAGGGCTGGCACAAACACCACAATCAACTAAGCAGCATCAACAACCAGAACAACTACCGCCACTCCCAGAAAATAACCGGGGTAGAACATTTAGACGTGCTGGGAACGCTTGTGAAATTGTCGCTGGCAGTTGTCTAAATAGTGCAGTGATTTTCACTTTTCATCTATTGCAAGTTCACCCAGTTGGAATGTTCCTAGCTGTTGGCACTGCACACCTGTATTTTACTGCCACTGCAACAGGTGAAGGGTTTAACAATTTCGTCACTAATTTAATGACTGGATGCAGTGCGTCATTAGCGTTATTGTGTGCGCTTTCCGAACCGTTGGGTGAGTGGAACGAAGCGCGGACTTCCACACAAACAGCTAATACTTCAATTGAAAAGATGTATCAGCCCAAAACTGCGGATTATTCCAGTTGGGGCAGTGGTGCAGGAGTGGCGATAGTTATAGCGATATTAATGATTTTTCTATTTGGTGGTAGGAGAGGTAAATGAATTATCTATCTGAAAAGCACAAACAGTTATCCGAGTCACAACAATCGGGTTTAATGAAGTGGTTCGGACAGTTACCGATGGATAAAAAAGCCGTGGCGATTGGATTGAGTTTGACTGTAGGTATTAGCTCGGCTGCGATGGCTTGGAAAGGAACGAGTAGCGACAGAATTTATTTCTGTGTCAAAACCCCAAAGAAAACATTAGTGTGCAACGACTTGAATAACCGACCTTTTAGGATGACCCCCCATTATTGGGAGCAGTGGAAGCTAGAAGGAATGCCCCGCCAAGTAGTGCGTGACCCAGCTATGGGCGTTAATGGGCTGGTGAAAGCAACCAACCCATACAAACCCTTTTGGGCGTTTGGTGGATTCCTGGGGTTTGCACTTGCGGGGTGGATGCTGCGCCATTGTCAGTATCAAGAGAGGCAGAGAGCAGTTTTTGTTGATATTGCCCAAAAGCGGGACGCAGCCAAGGCAGAAATGGCGGCACGTTCCGAGTTACTAGAGAGCTATCGAGATGTTGCGATCGCAGAAGTTCAACTACAAGCTGACTTGGATCTAATCGCTAATGATCGCACTGTGGATATCCAAAAAGCAGAGATTTACGCCCACACGGAAATTGAAGTTACCCAAATGGAGGCAACTGATGCCATTTTTGAGGCGCAGACGGCTGGGATGACCGAAGAACAGAAGGCAGATTACATTAAGCAGCTACGTGAGATGAAAACCCCTTATCTACAAGGTTCTCAGAGCTTGGGGCAAACCATCAACCCCAAGGATAAATTAGAAGATTCTCCAACTGGGGTGATTGCAGATAATAACGCAGCTTCACCTGATGCCTGGGTACAAAACTTAGTCAAACAAACGTGTTTAATTTGGGGCAACCAGGGGGGCGGTAAAAGTTGGCTAGTCCGTCACGTCGCCAAACAGAAAAAACAGACAGGCTATCGTGTGATTGTGCTTGATCCTGATTCTAACCGTAGTGAATGGAGAGGGGTTGAAAGCTATCACTCATGGTCAGATATTGAACAGCAGATCCGCGATTACGTTAGTGAACTGGAGATGCGGTTACAAACCTTTAATAATTCCTCTTTCAGTGAAGACCAATGGCGACAAAAACTGTGGTCTGAGGGTAAAGCTTTAGCCCTTATTTGTGAGGAAGCAACCACTTACGGCGACTTCATTAAAGATGCTGAACTGTTAGAGAAATTCGGCAAGCTGGCACTGACCAAAAGCCGTAAACAAGAGATGCCCCTAACGGTGGTTGCTCACAACAATACCCAGACTTGTTTATTTGGTATTAAAGGCTTACATAATCTTGTCGCTAAAATGCTGCAAGTTGAATGTTTGGCTGAAGTAGATCCAGTGACATTACAACCAAAATCTACGGGTAGAGCTAAGGTAAAACTCGACAGTTCTAACGAATGGCTTGATGTTTATCTGCCTAAAATGACTACTAAAATATCTGATTTTAGTGACACTGTAACGCCAGAATCTAACTCAACTCCGCCCATAGATAAAGCCACTTTAGAACGCATTTATGAACTGGAAATTAATCTTGGTAGCAATGCAAGTGATACCCAAGATGAAAAAAATAAACTATCAACAATGGCGCAAAAACTGTATGAATATCTCACCAGAACTGAGCGAATAGAGGCTGATGTTCGAGAGTTTAAGGGCAACTTTAAAGTGAACGGTGAAAGATTCACTGTTGAGCAAATCAAGGGCTGGATGTATGAAATTGTGGGGGCAGGTATGGCTGACTGGATTGGTGAAGGAATCATCAAACTCAATCAAATTTAGTCCCCTTCGGTGGCTGGTGTCTGCTCCCAAAAACCCCCTTGAGTGCGGACATCGGACACCAGACATTACAGACACCAAACGCTTAAACCCTTACACAGCATAGACATCCCTAGACACCGCCCTAGACACGATCAAGACCCCAAGTGTCTGATACGTGTCCGGTAGACACCAATAATAAAATAGCCAATAAATAGCCATTTATTATTAGAAGATTATCACGCATTATGCTGATAATTGTCATTGTTGAACGAGAACCATTTACGCTCAAAGGCATCAAGACTGCTATTTCACAATCACCAGATATAGAAGTAAGCGGTGAAGTTGACTCACCGCGTTTTGAAAAACGCGCTCCTCAACCTTAAGATGATAAAAATCTGAATTTTATTTAGCAACAAGAGCTATCAGTTATTTTATGAGTTTTGTGCCACGCTTCACGTATAGTAATTCTCTGGTGAGGCATTTGGGAGTCATCGAGGGAGCGCGTGCTGTCATCGAGGTTTTACCCCTTCCACCCGATACCACTCTGCGGCTGCGTCACGATGCTTTGCAAAGAAGTACACGCAGTTCGACTCAAATTGAAGGTAATCCCTTGGATGAAGCCGCCGTTCGACGGGCGATCGCTCGCAGTGACCGTACTGGAAGTGATGCAGAACAAGAAGTTCGTAACTATTGGCGTGCGCTTGACCAAGTTGAAGAATTTGCCGAAGCTCAAACCAATATCACAGAAGCATTTATTCAGGAACTGCACAGAATTGTAATTGTGCGGGGTCGTGGACGAAGGGGCAGCAAAAGTGACTATCGGATTACAGAATGTCCTGTAGTCGATACCCTAACGCGCACCATTGATTATGGGCCACCTGAACCAGGAGATGTACCTGTACTGATGCGCTCCTTAGTTGATTGGCTATCTTCGACAGCCGCTGCTGAATTGCCAGCCCCCATCCGTGCAGCCATCCTGACACACCGCTTTCTCAGCATTCACCCATTTAACGATGGGAATGGTCGGACTGGGAGACTTCTTGCTACTGCTGAACTCTGGCGTTCTGGCTACCGGATGCGAGGCTTTTTCTCTTTTGACGAATATTTCAATGCTGACCGAGATCGCTACTACCGCAATTTGCAAATGGGTTTGCCAGTAAACTTTTATGAAGGTCGTCATGACCCAGACCACACTAGGTGGCTGCTATATTTTGTTGAGACAATGGCGCGTGCAGCAGATGAATTACAGACAAAAGCTAAATCACTCTATGAAGCCGCCGCACCCGAAGCTCCCCCTTGGGAAAGATTAGCACGAACTTCACAACAACTTTTGACAAGACTTCTGGCGCGGGTTCTTGATGGTGTTGAGAGTCCCTTTACAATCAACCCAACAGATATTGAATCTTGGTTTGGGGTATCAGACCGTACTGCCCGTGAATGGCTCAAAGACTGGGCTAAAGATTGCTTTATCATTCCTGTTTTAACAGGTTCAGGGGCGAGAATCCGTAGTTATGAACTAGCTCCGGAATGGATCGAGACGTGCTTTAAAATAAGGACATCGGTTTCGGGAAATAGCGGAAGTTAATCAAGCCTTTTGCAAGCTCAATACTGATTATTACTACGTAATCTCAATGGTTTTGACTGATAAACTCTCTTAAATAACGGAAGTAGGCTCGGAAAAATAACGTCTATTTAGTCGCTGTGTAGACGCTGGTGGAGAGAAAAATGATATCGGTTTTGATAGCAACGATGGATCAACCAGGGGTACAGAAGCGAGTATAGACAACTATGGCTTGCCCCAACATCAGCAGATCCTATTGGTGCGGATCATACCTGTAAGTGGTCATCGCGCTATAAGCATAAGCAAGTTTAATCATCCAACGGAATAATCAGGGTTGTAGCGGTCGTACTTTCGGGCTGATTGATAAGTCTGGGTTAATCGGGTGTCATCGCTGACGAGAGAATAGGGTTTTTGGTGACTTACATTGTTTAATTGCAGGAAGACAATGTAGGCTAGAACCTATGAAAATAAACCGCTTCGGCAGGGCAGAAATCCTCACCCCCGATCAAATTAATGTCCTATTTACTGAGGGCTTTGTCAACCCACGCGATCGCGCTTTGTTTGGCGTGTGCCTTTACGCAGCCTGCCGGATAAACGAAGCCTGCACGTTGGCGGTAAAAGATGTGTTTGGCAGCAACGGTGTTAGAGGTGTGTTGGTATTACGCAGTGTCAACACCAAAGGCAAGCGGGATACAAGGGAAATTCAAGTGCATCCGAAGCTCAAGCAGTATTTAGAAGAGTACAACCCCAATCGCCGCAAAGAGTTCTTGTTTCCCGGTCGGCATGGATTGTTACACATTCACAAGGTCAGCGCTGATAAAATCCTCAGAGATACCTGTGTGCGGCTGGGCATTGAGGGCGTTAGTACCCACAGTTTCAGGAGGACTGCGTTAACCAGGATGAGCGATGCGGGGATACCGTTGCGCCACATTCAGGAGATATCGGGGCATCGGACTTTGGCAGCTTTGGAGCGGTATTTGGGTGTCACTGAGAAGCAGAAGCAAAACGCGATCTCTGCCTTGAACTTTTAATTTTTGTTGTGCTTTTGAAACTTTTTTTTACTAAAAATTTAGCATAATAAGTACTGAAGAACCTAATTTCTTTACTTTGTGTACAACTCAAAATAAGGATCAAATAATTTATTGATCAACATTTTTTAATCCCTTAAGAATAGGTGTAAAACCAGATTCCTCTACTAGTTTTTGACCTTCAACACTCAAGAGTAAGTTGGCATAAGCATTACCAGCCTGTTCATTTAGACCACCATCTTTTTTAATTATTACAAAGAGTTTTCGAGTAATTGGATAAGAGTGATCAGCAAAAGCCTGTTCATTTATTTTGTAAATGCTTTTTACGCTAAATGGAGAGATAGGTTCATGTTTATCATCCCCTAGCGGGAGGGCTTTTATGTTTACAGTCTTTAGATTAACAACTTCTGAAGTTGTAGCATAACCAATCCCTCCAAGAGTATTAGCAACCCTGTTTAAAGACTTAGTAGTATTTTCTACCTCTTCATAATGACCGAAGTCATTTCCACCTAAAACTACGTCTTTAATGAACTCTACAGTACCCCCTGCATTTTGGTTACGGCTGAAGAAAGTGATCGGAAGATTAGGACCACCTACTTGCTGCCAATTCGTAAATTCCCCAGTAAAAATCTTTTGCACTTGGGACAGAGTTAAACTTCGGATTTGAAGTCCAAGATTTACATAAATAGCAATACCATCAATCGCAACAGCCCTCTCTTCTAGTGCAAAACCTTTTTTGCGAGCTGCTTGTAACTCATCTGGTCTGAGAACACGAGAAGATTGAGCGAAGCTGAGTTCTCCGTCTAAAAGCATTTTTATTCCTGTACCCGAACCGGGCTTGTCTTTTTTCGGATGAAGATATCTCAATTCAAATGAAGGGTACGCTTGCCTAATAGCAGAAATTACATATAGAGACCTCAGAGGTGCAAAGCTTGTAGATCCACCATAGTAAAAAGGTCCCTTCGGGACATTCTTTACTTCAGCTAAAGTCTCTACACATTTACCAATTAGCTTATCAGAAGGTGGGCAATTATTCCCCCACATATTAAATCCGATATTAATTCCTATACCGATAGTAAAAATCATAGCCAACGAAGCGACCCCAGTAAATCTGCGCGACTGCTTTTTAAGCTTTATTTTTCCTAATTCCCGATCAACCCAGTTCTGATCAAAAACAGCTGCATAAATACGATTGCCAACTTCTAATTTCCCTTGGTGATTAACTAACAAGCCCAGTCTTAAAAGAACTAGTTGTTTTTTAGGACTATCATCTGCCAATACTTCTTTTGTTTGCAGAACCTGCCGATAGAGTCGCAGTAGACTTTCACTGTTTTTCTTTTCTAGGAGATCAGCGCGTATTTTCTTCAAGTGTTCTGGCTTGTCTTGAGCTTCCCAGTTCTCGATAATACGCTCATACACTATCCGATCTACCCAATCAACTTCATCCTCATTTTTGTGAATTCGTAATTGTAATTCATCACTAAGGATAAGTTGGAAAAGCCTTTGGGTGAGAATTGGTTCGGCTCTGGTCTGTGATAGTACTCGTTTAATTACAGTTAGGGGTTTCCTAACTTTCCAAAGCAATTTTTCTGCTACCTTAATCGTTTCTCGCTCCGCTTCCGCTAAAGTTACACGTTTATCTAGGACTCGACTAGCAATTAAGAAGCGATGCTCCTTAATACTGAATTCATCTTCTAGATCCAAGCCTTTATCAACTAGCCAATTCCATCCTTCTTCAAATGCCTGCCCACGCAACAACCGTGAATCATCTTGATACTGAGATTCTATCCATGCTCTCAGAGCCTCTGCATAGGGTCGAAGCTTTTCCAGTTCCTTGTTGAGCCAATTCTGATTAAAAATCTCTTTATATATCAGGTTATAAACCTTCAGTTTTCCATCATGCTCAACTACTAATCCTGTTAGCCTCAATTCCATTTGTTCGTAAGAATTATCTGCATTTACTTCTTCTTGCTGCAAAATGGACTGGTACAGCTCTAGCATCTGCCTTATCCGCTGTTGATTGCAAAGGAGGCGATCACGTATCGTCTTCAAGTGTTCCGGCTCATCCTGGGATTCCCAATTATCGATTATGTGTGTTCGCACCAAATCCTCAATCAACTTCGCTTCGCTATCAGCTTGGATGAAAGATGGGACAGTGAGAACGAGTTTACAAAGCTTCTGGGTGAGAAAGGGTTGCCCACCTGTCCAGGCTAAAACTTTACTTAAGATAGCTTGGGGATTACTGACTTTTCTCACCAATCCCTCCTCTAAAGGCTTGGTGTCATTTAATTGAAAACCATTTAGTTTAATAGCCTGACCAATATTAAAGGGTGTGCGTTTTCTGTCTTGAATAAAATTAGAGGGCGTGGCAACCCCTAGAAGAGCAAAGGAGAGACGCTTATATGCTGGCTTATCGACACGTTGATTGTAGCAAGCCCGGATCAAAGCAAAAAAATCGTCAGATGGGAAATTTAAACTGAGGACACTATCAACTTCATCAATAAAAATGACAATGCTTTGGTGTATCTCCGCTAGCAGTATGTCCTCAATAAACTCGCGCAAGCGCTGCACAGGAGATAGTAATTTGCGCTCCTCCCACCAAGCCTTACGATTGATTTTTCCCGATAGCTCGAACATCCTAAGCAATTCGGAGAATATGCCCTTATACCAATTTTCTGGACTCACATTCTGACTACCGATTATAGTCAGATCAATGGCAGCACATCTTACCTCTTCTGTTGTCAGCTTTTGCATTGTTCGTACCCGTAAACTGGATTTACCCATCTGCCGTGAGTTGAGTACATAGCAAAATTCTCCAGCCTTCAAGCCCTCATAAAGGTCTTGATCTGCCTGACGCACGATATAAGTGGGGTCATCAGCAGCTAGGGTTCCCCCAATTTGATATTCGTACTTTTCTTTTGTATTCATTGTTGATTATTTATGGATGGATGTAGATAATTACTAATAGGACTTTATATAAAACTAGGCTCAAAACATTCTCAATTGTAGAATTGCTAAGGGTGTGACATCGATTTGATACCTTTTGCTGTGACAGGGTTGGGCGCAGTTTCATCTCTGTTGATATGTGTGTTTTCCTTGCCCAAAAAGGCTTTGTGACATGAAAAACGCCAGAAAGTTCTAAAGTCCCACTAACTGTTAAGATGTTGGCGAAAATACTGAGAATACAGGTTGCAGCGCGGCTTTACATAATTGTTATCCCACTGCACCAAACCTAAGCTTTGTAACTTAAATGCTTCCATTGGCTCTAATTGTATAGGGCTAGTCGCATTAACTACCTTTTTTATGGCTGTGACTAACTCTGGATGCTGTTGTAGATTCCACAAATGTCCCCGCAAATGATCATTGTAGATTCCAGACTCTGTGTAAGCTGTTCGTAAAAGTTGTTCAAAAGTAATTTCCTGACGAGTTACTTTATAAATGGCTCGTTGCACTAGATAAGGATGTCCTTTTACTAAGAACATCAGCTGTGCAATTTCTTCTAAGGTATTCCAATCCAGTTTTTGCCGCCTTGCTAAATCCTGTACTTGCTCCGGACTAAAATCGAGCAATTCTATAGGATCTCCCACATTAAATGGTGATTGATGTTGATTCAGCGGTATATAAACTTCTGTGCTATGAGCTACAACTAACCGCAGTTTTTTCCAGATTGGTAGCGTTCTTGCTCTCTCATACCAAGCTCGTAACAAGCCCAAGAAGTCCTGAGCGATTTGGGAATGAGGAAAAATCCGATCCACATCATCTAAGAATAAAACCAGGGGACGATCTATTTGCGCCAATAGATGCTCTTCAAAAAAGA
This sequence comes from uncultured Acetobacteraceae bacterium, assembly GCA_964658545.1. GTDB lineage: Bacteria > Cyanobacteriota > Cyanobacteriia > Cyanobacteriales > Nostocaceae > Nostoc. The sequence goes on from CAZZZY010000036.1 coordinate 10,403, forward strand.
TGGTGCAGTTATAGTTACTGCCCAAACCGTCCTCCCAATAATTAGCTAGCTGAGGTGGTAGTCGTAGCTGTTGACAAATAACAATACAGAACCAGCGGAGGTACTGATCCAGGCTTTTCAATACTACCCCATCTGCTAATAGCAAGCTCAAATACACTGTCTGATAGTTTTGATTAGCTATCAGAGGAATTAACCTGTTTATTAACCAAGTTTTGCCCATTCGCTGAGGAGCTTTAATTCTGAGTAGAGAACCAGGTTTCAAAATTGTTTCATAACAGTTAGACTCGATGGGAGGTCGTTCTATGTAGTTAAATGTTAGTTTTTCAGGTTCTATATCGACAGGTGGAGATGAGTTATCACTGCCTTCAAAATCAAAATCGGGTATTTTTTTGTAATTGAGGTTCAGTTTTTGGCAAATTTCAACAAAATTTAGGTAATCAACAGGTCTACCATTCAAAAAATTACTTATAGTGGCTAAAGATAACTGTAAATCTTCAGCTAGGTCTTTTTGTCGAGGGAAGCCACTGCGCTTAACAGCGTGTTTAACCTGTTCTATGTACTGGGGATGAACCTTTAGAGACCTTAACATAAATTATTACAGATGGGACTGCATAAATCATAGTATTTTGCCATTGCATGATGGCGAGTTAGTAATAAGTCAGTAACAAGTCAGTTAGCAGCCAATTGCTAGCACACTATATGAAATACCGCTTTATCTCACTGCCAGTTTGAACTATGCCTCTATTTAGTAACGTCCTCTAGTATCTTGTTGCACTAGAGGAACATGAGTTTATAAGGTGGGCATTTATTCTTTAGACGGGGTAGGTGTTAAAAGTCCTGTCAAACCACCTAACGCCCCTGTACCTAAACCTGTAAGAATTTCAGGAATTTCTTGATGCTGGGATTGCAACCAAACCGCACTACCGATGCAGGATACTATAATTAATGCTAATGCGCTAACTACAATTCGATAAATCCACTGGTCTTTTTGCAGAGGCGTTTCCACATTAGTAACAAGCTTATGGGGATTCTCCTTGATTTCTGGTGCCAGTTGTGCATTTTGAGAAATGATCGTCTTTGATAGTTCAGTCACTGATGAATCTGCTATTAGAAGTAAATTTTGGTCTGCGTCTACGTTGTTGTCTGCTTCAACTCTAATAAAAATGTTATGTTTCATCACCAAATTCCCTTTGATGTTTAATGAACAGGTAGGTCGAATTAAACTCATGGATGCTGAGACTTAAGTCTGACGGCTTGTCTTGGGTTTCGGTTCATTTAGTTCTGCCTAATTCGATCAAACAGCAGCGATGACTTAGAACGAACTTGGGATATTACAGACTTAGTTATTACTTGTAGCTAGTTATTGGGGTCTGAGCAGCAATGGAACAGGAAAGGCATTTAAGATATTTTAGAAAAATATATTTTTAATAATCTATATTTTGTGAGCTAAAACTGTTTACTAAACCCCTGTAAAAAATGCTGATTTGGGTTAAGTTGACAATTCAAGGAATAACCTCGAATGCCTTTGTCCCTTGGAAGCGGTAAATATAAAAATCGCTGTCCAAGGAGAAAATTCGATTGATATTTAACGTCTCGGCAGCAGAGACAAGGGACGCATCTGCCAAATCCATCGGCACGTCCTGATACTGCCTCATCAGTTCCCGCATTCTTTGTTGCTCATCAATGTCTGATAGATGTAAGTAGATAGCTTTCCGCTCAACGAACTGCCATAGAATATCCTGGGCAAACCAACCTCGTAACTGATATAGGAAATACATGGCTTCCGTAAAACAGCACCATGTTGTCAACAGAGGGGTGGTCATCTTTTGATAAGCTTCGACACAACGATGATGCGCTTCTCCTTGCCCCGCATCAATCAACGCAATCAACGGCGCAGTATCAACCAGAATCACGATCTGCGAATACCCTGCTTGGCTAGTTTACTGGCGATCGCTTCACCGAAGACCGTTTTCTCATGGGGAGCAGGAGGTTCAACCTGGCTGTTGATAGAGCCAACCAAATCTGACAGTAAAACGGCAAGCGGTCTTTGCTGGTCAACATCTGACGGCAACTGTGCGGCAATCCAATCGGCAGGAGTTACCCCCTCGGTTTCTGCAACAGCCAGCAGGTGACAATAAACATCTTCTGGCAGAGAGATAAAATGTTCTCTCATACGATAAACTTTCTCTAATTTTTCTCTTTTATCATACTCATTTGTTCACCTCAATCGCTGTTTCAAAGCCGAAATCTCTTGCATAAGTCTCACGCCGGAATTCTCAGCCAACTTTATAAAATGCTCCACATCCGCGCGCGAGTAGCAATGGAACAGGAATATACGCTAAGTCCGAAAAGCCTACTAGGGGTTCAGCCGGGATACGCGCAAAACAGGACACGTTGTAAAGAAATATTATAGACCTATGTTGAAACGAGGTCATTCAAACCCATTCGGAGCGAATTTCTCCATGTTGCCGAATGTGTTCAACTAACCGCTTAGTTTCACCGCCAGCTAATTCTAGTTCCCTGAGATTGCCCACCAAAATAAATAATTCCCTAGCGCGGCTGACGGCTGTATTCAGCAAATTAGGTTTGCGGTTAAGAAACCAAAAACTATGCTCTTGGTGGCACTGGTAAGGAGAGAAGATGATGGCTGCTTTTTCTCCTCCCTGAAAGGTGTGAACTGTGCCAATATCATCCCACGAAAAGTTTCGCCAACGGTTAGAGAGTCGATACCTTAGCGCATTGGCTTGCTGCGAAAACGGCGACATCACCCCAATTGTCTTAGAGTTGTCATCCGAACCAATAGAATAGCCATGCTTCAGCAAGGACGCGATCGCAGTTTCTACAGCATCGATTTCTTGTGGATTGGTGTGATTTAAGTGGCTTCCCTCGACATGGTAAGCCAGCAGGTGCTTAACTGTTGCTTCCTCGGTATAATCTGAAAGGATTTGTAGACCACCGGGATAGTTGGGGCTGCAAAACTGAATAATAGGTGGGGTGCAACGGTAATGATTAGAGAGGATAATACCGTTGCCCAAGTCTCCTTCTGCACCACTAGCACCAGCAGCACGATGATAAGCAGTAGCTGTGTATTTGGCAGTGGGGGCATAGCGATAGTAGTCTTCATTGCCCATGCCCCGATCCAGAAAGGCGGTTTTCAGATATTGCTTGATGGTATCGTCGCAAAGGTTAACGATTGGCTCAATTTGTTGGGGGTCGCCAGCCACTACTGCCCGTTGCGATCGCACCAGCAAGGGAAATAATTGATGTATAAGAGTTGTCCCCGCTTCATCCACCAATGCCAGCTTGATGATATTGGGCTGAAGAATTGGCAACATATTACGCATTGATTGAAGGGTGGAGGTAATGACAGGGAAAATCAAGCTCAAGTCACGGTATATGGCATCACTATTAGTTGACAGTTTTAGTAATGCCTCTCCATCCCCTGCTAATACACTGCCGTAAGTTTCTAATGCCCTCATAACGCTATGCTTGCGTCGGAGGACTTCTTGCAACAGAAACGCCCAAGCTCGTTGAAATAGTTCTAGCTGCAAAAGGTGATAGTCACGGTAAAAACGACTGTAAAAATCGGCTTGGGGGTAACTATCAAGTTGTCCTTGGATTTGTTGCTTTTGAGCTTGCTTTAACTCTAGTTCCTTAGTTAAAACCGCTATTTGGTTTTGAATTTCAGTTACTTCCAGGTTTAGATTGCGCCATTGCCGTGAGAAACCGATTTTTTGGTTAACAGAGGTGATTGCTGTAGTTAAACTAGAGGGGTCAATGGGTATCTGAAAGGGATGCGCTGTAGCCAAGGTGTTTAGAACAGCCGCGTTTATCCGATTCGCCAAACGCTGAAAAATTCGCTGATCGGTAGTAGCATTAAGCCAGTTTAAGGCGCGTTTTGTAATAGAGTCAGAATCTTTTGGCAGTTCGCGTTCTGCTTGGAATAACGCCTGTTGTATCTGTTCGTAAGCCTCAATGGGAAAATTTTCGTAAGCAGCCAAACTTGATAGCTGTTCAGTTTGGGCTTCTAAGGAGACAGACTTAGCAGCAATCTCGTTATTGAGGGATTGGATTTCTACTTCCAGTTGCGATCGCTGTTCAATGTCAATAACTTTTTGAGCAGTATTCAAGCGGTCTTGCTCTATAAGTTGCTGAATTTCACTCTCGGCTTGCAGCAATTCAAGTTTGGCTTGTTGCCAAGAATCCTGATCAAATTCAGTATTACGCAGCCAATCTTGGGTTGATTGCAGTTTGGGTAGAGTTGACTTACGGATATTAGCTTGGTTGCCGCCTGGAAGATAAAACTGTTGAGCAGGAGAATCTATAGCCAGTCGTTGTTGGAATTTTTTAACGGTGCTGTTATTAGCGCCGACAAAGAATATTAAATTATTTGCATCATCAAGACCCTGAACAAGCCGTAACGCCCGATTCACTACTTGCTGTGCTATGAGGTGCAGAAACACTTCTGTTTTTCCAGTACCGGGTGGCCCACAAACAGCAGTTAGTAAGTTCTCTTGGGCGTGTTTCAGGACAGACGCTTGAAATTCATCAGGCGCATGGTCAGGGAAAGCCCCCCAGAATATCACCTCATCTCTGGGTGATTGTGGCTGACCCCATAGGTACTGCATCGCTGGGTGAGTTTCAGTTAGCCATCCAGCCTTAGAGTCAGGTTGTTGAAGTTCCTTAAGGATTTCTTGTATGTCTTGCTTGAGGAGGGCGTTATAGGGTGTAAAGTCGCAGCGTAGCAAATAAGGTTGTCGAGAGGTTTTGTACTTTCCTTCGGGTAAGTCCACCAGTTCTAGAAAGTCTCGAAGCGTTGGGAATCTCCCTTTAAATGTGTCTTCTAAAAATTTTCCAATTCCTGAAGCAACAATCAGTGATTCGGTTTGCTCCTCCTCTAGTCCGTACAGCCGCATCAAATTAACAACCACAGGCTGAAACTCGTACTCGGTCAAGTCCCAGCCAGTTTTGCGGTAATTACCTTTGAATATGGGCGAAATATCAACTGTGAACAGAGGCAGGTATTTCAGCTTTTGGTCTTTGCCCTTGCCGTTGATTATATAGATTTGTGGGAAAGCAACAGCCATCTGAACATCATTTTTGTTCCCTCTTTTAGCTGCTTGCTGCTGTTGCTGGAATTGCGTAAATACTTCGCTATCTAACAGTAGCTTGTTGCCAACAAGCTGCACTCCCTTATCTACTACTTTTGAATAAATATCTGAAGAACGCTCGACCTCAGCTTGAGTCAGTTCCTCTAACCTGATGTAGCCCAACCAGGATTGTACTATCTGGATAAGTTTTTCTGACTCTAGCATGGGGACACTTGTGGGAAAGACTGTACTAACTGGCACTCTGACTTAACTTAATATTTTTTCTCGTTTGTCGCAAACATACCGGAGTCATCAGCAGTTTTCACAATTATAGTTGCTCTGAACGTTATGAAAGCGTTTCCACGCCAGAATAGTTAAGAATTTTCGCGTCAACCGTTAACAAAGGACATCCAGAAAATCTTGCTGTAGCTACAATAATTTGGTCAAAAGGGTCGCTATGAAATCCGTTTAATTGAGTTGAATCAACTACTATGGGCAGGGTTAAATTTAATAGCTGTACTCCGGGATAAGCCAAAGCTGTTAAGAGCCATTCATTAACTGAACAAGAAAAAACCAGTCGATTTTTTTCGACTAATTTGGCGACTTCCCAACAAGAAACAATACTTACTCCCAAACCCTGAGATTGATATTCTTCTATCCACTCCCGATACTTTGTAGTTAGTCTGGAGTTATCATCAACCCACCAAACCCAGATATGCGTATCAAGTATGATCATTGCAAAACTTCCCAATCTTCTAAGGCAACGGGTTCTGTTGGATCATCGTAACGGATTACTTTACCACGCATTGGATAGAGATTTGTTTCTGGTTGGCTAGGCGCTGCTCCTTGAAGTTGTGGAGTTTTAGCTGACAGAATAATCACCTCCACAGCATCCCCCGCATGAAAAGGTAAGCCCCGCAGCATCAAAGTTCCATCTTCAGTTAAAACAGCTTCTATTTTGTGAGCTTCCATCTTACTACTCCTATTTCTTAATGGAGAAAAAGAGAAACGGATCTTACTTTCTCTAGTTTTTTTATTATGGCGCTTTCGCTCCCCTGACTTTTTAGCCGTGACTTGCGTAAGTCATGATTTCGAGAGAACTGGGGAGCAGTGGCAACCTGAGCTTACTCAACATTTGTCAGCGTCTCCAGTTGTGCAAGCAGTTTTTCTATTTGCTTGCGCTTCTTCGGATCTGACCAAATACGGGACTTTCTTAGTTTGGTAGT
>CAZZZY010000037.1:0-16716 GCA_964658545.1 uncultured Acetobacteraceae bacterium
TATTTTACAATCTACGAGATATGGGGAATTGAATGTAGTCATTTCCCCAGCTTTTTTATTTTTTCCCGCTACCCCAACTTATTGAGCCGATACCATTTTTTGAGCAAGCTATCAAAGCGATGGCTGACCGAAAACGCAAAGGATACAAGCCCCTGAATTTATTTATGGGGATTGTAATGCGTGAATTTTGAATTTTGAATTCCCCGTATCCCTCCGGGCATCTTGCTACGCGTAGCGTCTCCAAGAGTTGGGGTTGACCCTGCTGTGCAGACTCCTTCTTTAATTCCTCAAGCTTAGACCTGAATCCTTACAGTGGGACATATTGGGAAAAAATTCTTTGGTCTACTGAAATTGGTATTATGCTATTTGCCCCTCGTCAAACTTTTTCTAGATCCACGCTTTAATACCAAAAGACCCATAAACGAAGTGATGCAAGATAAAATGACCATCCCACAAGTAGCGGTGCAGACGCGGTTTCCTTTAACTACTGTAGGAGCACTTGTAGTTAATCCTCGCGGACAAGTCTTAATTGTCAAAACTACTAAGTGGAAGGGTACATGGGGTGTACCAGGAGGTAAAGTGGAGTGGGGGGAAACCCTCGAAGCTGCACTGGTGAGAGAGTTTAAAGAAGAAGTCGGTTTGGAACTGACTAAGATTCGTTTCGGGTTACTACAAGAAGCTGTACTAGATTCTCAGTTTGTGCGAGAAGCCCATTTCATCATGATTAATTACTATGCCTTCTCTACTATAGAAACTATCACACCGAACGAAGAAATTGAGGAATGGGCATGGGTTACGCCCCAACAGGGACTAAAATATCCCTTGAATATTTATACTAGTGTGTTGATTGAAGATTATCTACAAAAGCAATAAGTTCCAAAAAAATGCTAAAAAAAGCACTAGTGACTGGATCGACAAGGGGAATTGGCAAGGCGATCGCCCAAGACTTAGCCAGTAGGGGATTTGATGTGGCGTTTCACTATAAAACCAGTAGAGAAGCCGCCATCCAAGCTTGTCAAGAAGCAACTACCCACGGAGTCAAGGCGATCGCTATCCAAGCTGATGTCACTAATCCCGATCAAGCCAAGTCTCTAATAGAACAGGTATCTGAGCAACTGGGGGGCTTATCCGTTATCGTCAATAATGTGGGGAACTACCTAGAAAAACCAATCAACGAAGTATCCGTAGAGGAATGGCACCAGGTCATTGATTCTAACCTGAATGCTACTTTCTATCTATGTAAAGCCGCAATTCCTTACCTCAAGGTAGCTGGTTGGGGACGGATCGTAAATATCGGCTCCTCTAGCGCCCAAAATCTGATCGCGCGTCCGGAAAGTACACCCTACATAATTGCTAAAACTGGTATCCTCATCTATAGTAAATCACTAGCCAAGGAGTTAATTCAACACCAAATCACTGTCAATGTGGTGTCCCCTGGAGTTGCAGAAAATTCAGTTGGTTTAGAGGAAACTATCCCCATCCTACCAGCTAGGCGACCTGCCACCTTAAAGGAAATCAGCAATGCTGTTTGTTTTTTTATTAGTCCCGAGGCCGATTACATCACAGGACAAGTTTTAGAAGTAGCAGGGGGATGGAGGTTATAGGATTATTTCCGACATACAACATAAATAAGTCAGTATGTTAGGCGATTTCGATTGTTGGAGTTTGAGTTAGTTTTTAATTAAGAAAATTGAAATATGCTTACCCTTGAAGATATCTACAAAATTTATGACAAACATCAGGATGACTACAATGTCCAAGTTGAAGAATTCACTATTGGAAATAGAAAATTTCACTTTAATTCTCAAACATCCATTTTAGGAATTATCAATCTTTCCGTTGATTCTTGGTTTAATCACGCTATCTGTTACACTCCCGAACAAGCGATTCGTCGTGGCGAGGTTTTAACAGCTCAAGGTGCCGACATTATAGATATTGGAACTGAGGCTACTACAAAAAACACAGAGAGGGCTGATGAGTTTAAACAAACAAGTCAACTTCTGCCGATTCTTCAAACTTTCAGCCAAAAAGGTGTGTTGACTTCAGTTGAAACCTATTACCCTGAAGTTGCCAGAGTTTGTTTAGAGGCTGGCGCAAACGTCATTAACTTTACTGGCACTGAGAATAGTGAAGAAATGTATCGAACTGTGGCTGATTTTGATGCAGCAATTATTATCTGTTACGTTCAAGGAAAACACGCTAGAGATGTGGGTGACTTCGATTTTGCTTCCGGAAAAGATCCAATAGCGTTAGTCTATGACTATTTGGCAAAGGAGATAGAAATAGCAACTAAACTAGGAGTCAGAAAAATTTTCATCGATCCTGCTGTCGGTCTGGGATACACAAATTTCTACTACCAATACGAATATGTGTCAACTCGGATGCAATATCAAATCAGAAGCCTTTTAAGTGCTTTTCGACTTCGGAAATTAGGGTTTCCAGTTTTCAATCAGATCCCGACTGCCTTAGAAGTTTTTGGAGAAGAAGTCAGAAGCGCTCAAGTTTTCACAGCAGTTTTTGCCGCATTAGGAAAAAGTGATTTGCTGAGAACTCATGAAGTTTCTAAAGTCAAAGCGGTTTTAGAGACTCTCAGTTTATTTTAAAAGAGAATTGAGAATTGAGAATTCCGAATTCAGCAATGCAAGACGCTCTCTACGAGACGCTCTTGCTAGCTTGCTTCTCTGGAACGCGAACAGCGTGTCGCAGACAAGCCTCTCGTTCACGAAGTATCTCCGATAGGAGAAGAGAGGATTTAGACCCGCCACTACGAAAATTGACCACAAAACAATCAAAGTTGGTGGGGGATCAAAAACGCCGTTTATTCATTCACCAGTCGGACTCCAATTTAATTCTGAATTGTTTCTTGTTAAAAGATGGAGTCCGACTAACAAATATGTCATTTGCTAGCAGAATAGATGAAGAAAATCATTGGTGTTATTGGAGGCGGGCCAGCCGGTATGTCCTGTGCTCTATGGTTGAAACACTTGGGTCTTTCCCCAATTATCATCGAAAAGAGCGAACAACTTGGAGGTTTGCAAACAACTAATCCATTTCACAACAAATGGTATCTGGGAGTACCTGGACAAACTGGACAGGAACTTGCTCAACAATTCCGCCGACATATTCAGGTAGAACTTATTCCTACGCTCTTAGGTTCTAAGCTAAAACGGATCACCCGTGAAGACAATTTCAGAATTTTCACTGGGAAACATGAAATTACAGCGCAAAGCATAGTTATTGCCACAGGTCAAAGATTTAAAGAGTACGAAACCATAGAATCAGTTACAGGAAGTCATCAGCTATTGTCATCACAACAGGTCTGCTTTAATCCAGGGGCTATTCCCATAACTCATGGACAGATAGTTGCTGTAGTGGGGGGTGGTGATAACGGACTAGGAACGGCAATAATGCTTGCGGATACAGCCAAACATGTTCACCTGTTCGTTCGCTCCCAGTTGCGAGGATTCCATGTCAACCAAAAAAGGGTTTTGGAGTACATCGAGGCTGGTAAAATAACTCTGTACAAATCAGCAACCATCCATGCATTTGAGGTGCGAGCAGAGAAGATTTATATCACTTTCCAAGAAGGAAACAACACATCAACAGGGCTGCTGCTCGATTATATATGTTTTCGGATGGGCTTTGCACCCAACAGAGACGAGATAGTTCAACTTTTTGATGCGGGAGGGGTAGGTTCTCTTGAACTGACCCAAGAAGGATATATCAGTACGGATCGATTTCTGCGTACTTCCATTCCGAACGTTTATGCCAGTGGAGATGTCGCAAATTATCGAGATCCTTGTGTGGCAACAGCAGTAGCTCAGGGTGCAATTGCAGCGCGGAGTGTGGAAGAAGACTTGGGACGTAATGGGTAGTTCACCGCGCCTAGAGGTTCGGGGAGTAGTGTTTCAGAACCTGTGCGCGTTCCAAGCCACTATGTCTCTTTCTCTACTAAAAGCCCCCGATTTTCTTTAGTCGGGGGGAATGCGTTACACTCTGTAAATGCTGAACCAGAAAAATAACAATGGTTGATAACTTGCGAAGGATTTGCCCCAAACATAACACAGCATAACCCTGTAGAAGATATCTGGTTGCAGATGAAAAGATTGACTCAAGAATCTGATTTTTTCATGTCATTCTTTCTGTGTTGTCAAGAGTTTATTTTAATTTTTGTCCCCTTGTCCCCTTGTCAAGTTTTTGACTTTTCTCAAATCTATGAATATAGTGCTTTTTGATGAATGATTTAGGATTGCCATGTATCAGGTTTTGCGATTGATGGAAAAGCAAGAGGTTTTACGAATCGATATACAGATTGACTTCAGAACAGTCTAGCTTGTGGACAAGTTGGGAAATAGCGATCCCAGATACTGGTTCTATGAAATTCGGAGCAATTTCAGCTAATGGTAACAAGACAAAGGCTCTTTGAGTCATGCGGGGATGAGGGATTTGCAAATTGGGTGTATCTAAAATCAGATCGCCAAATAAAAGTATATCTAGGTCTAGGGTTCGTGGTCCCCAATGTTCTTGACGAACTCTGCCAAACTCGTGTTCAACTTCTAGCAGAGTCTCTAGCAATTCCTGCGGAGTTAGCTGAACCTCCAAAATGGCACAACCATTGAGATAATCAGGCTGTGGGGGGCCAACTGGTGCAGTTTTATACCAACTAGAGCGGGATTTGATGGTAAGATTTGAAATCTGGTCAAGAGTTTTGATGGCAGCTTCTAAGATCGCAAGAGAGTTGCCCAGGTTGCTGCCGAGAGCGATCGCGCTAAGTATACCCTTTGTGGTTAGCAATTTTTCGGAAAAATCAACCATGAGATCAACAATAAAGCAGCTTAATTTATCACCTAAGTTTACTGTAGGGTGGTCGATCAAAGAGGTTTTTTGATGCACGATTGGTTGACTTTTTTGGGGAAAATGGATGCACACTTAGGTTGGTTGACTTTTTTGGGGAAAATTTAGTTGGATTGGTAAACAAGGGTAACAAAGAGAAAACCATGCCCAAAATCAGATTGATGCACGCAAAGCTCCATAGAGTCAGGGTTACCGAGGCGAATCTCCACTATGTGGGAAGTATCACCATTGACCAAGATTTGCTCGATAAGGTGGGAATTCTACCACTTGAGGAAGTGGAAATTGTCAACATCAGTAATGGCAACCGCTGGTCAACCTATGTTCTCCCAGGAGAACCAGGTGAAGGTGGCATTTCTCCTAACGGTGGAGGAGCGCTTCTGTGCAAGCCGGGAGATATTCTGATTATCTTTGCCTATGAACAAATCGATCGGGCTGAGGTACTTTCCACGGGGCACAAGGCGCGAGTGCTGATTGCTGACGAACACAACCACTGTCAAGAGCTTTTCTTCCAAACCTTAGATCCCCACGAGGGAAAACTCCTATTTCGCAACTGTTTGTAAAAAAAGCTTAGATGACAAAATTTTATCTATGAGACAAAGTAAGTTTACCGAAGCTGACACTGAGGCATTTTACAATCAGGAAGATAGCTTGTACCGTAGTTTCTGGGATCGGGAAGGTAGTCTCCACTGGGGTTATTTTGACCAAGAGGCTGACTCCAGTTCTGAGAAATTTCTCCAAGCTTGCCAGCGATGGAACGAGTATATGCTCGAACAAAGCGGTATTACATCCGACTCCTGTGTCCTTGATGTTGGTTGCGGCAATGGCAATACTGCTGTTTGGCTAGCAACGCAGACGGGATGCGAGGTTGTCGGTGTAGATCTAAGCAGCGTTCGCATTGGCAATGCCGAAGCATTAGCTCGTCAACATCCATCACTGCGCCTGTCGTTTCAGAAAGCATCAGCAACTAGCTTGCCTTTTGCCGATGGTTTCTTCACCCATGTTTGGAGTCAAGCCACTCTATACCATATTCACGAGCGGGAGCTAGCTCTGCGCGAAATCCAACGGGTTTTAAAAGAAAGAGGTATCTTTCTGTTTGATGACTTAGTAACACCAGTAGAAGAAATCGGAGAGACAGCTCGGAACTACGTTTACAATCGACTGCTCTTTGAACCGACATTCAGCCTTGAATCCTATGGACAAAAGCTTACTCAGTTAGGGTTGATGGTGTTCCAAGTCAAAGACTTGAGCGAACACTTGAAAAAGAGCTATGAGCTTCTGTCTGAACTTGCCCAGAAGAGCTATCCAGATTTGAGTGCTGCTTATGAAAAAATGTGCAGTGCGATCGCCTCTGGTGAGGTAGGCTGGTGTTTCTATCTCTGTGAAAAGGTAAGCGATCGCCTTTCTTGGATCTACGAGACTACTCATATACAAAGCCTGCGGGATAAGTATAACGCTTGGGCTAGTATCTATGACACAGAATTAGACAAACCTTATCGCTGCTGTCCTATTCAAGCAGTTCGCGCTTTGGAAAAGGTACAGCCAACAAAGAATGTTTCTATCCTCGATGCTGGGGCAGGTACAGGGATGGTTGGTGAAGCACTTGTCGATCTGGGATACAAGAATATCACTGCCGTCGATTTTTCAGAAGCAATGCTAGAAGTAGCAAGCAAAAAGCAGGTATATACTGCCCTGCATCAATGGAATTTGGAAGATGCCAAGCTTTTCTGCCAAGAGGAGACTTTCGATGCTATCTTAGCCGTCGGCGTGTTTACCTTTGCCCATGCCCATCCTACAGCCTTACGACAACTGAACCGCCTATTAAAGACTGGAGGGTTCTTCGTCTTGACGGTGCGGGTGGACTACTACAACACCTCTCAGTCCTTGCAAGAGGTGTTGAAAGAACTGGCATGGAGCTTAATCAGCTCCCAGGAGTTCAATATCTTTGAGACGGAACCTATGTATGTTCAGGTTTTCAAAAAGCCCTTTCTCGCTACTACGAAGGAAGATTAATCAAAAGTCATCAGCAGCTAGCTGATACTAAGTTGCGCTCAAAAGTTGTGGGTTGTAAAGGTTCGTAGTTGCGCTTTAGCGCTAAAACACAACTACGAATCTTGCACAATTAATGACATGAACTACGAGTAGAAGGTAGTGTGAGCGTCTCGCTCATGCGGGCTTTCTTGCCAGGATAAGCGAGAGCCATTATCTCTATCGTACCTCTGCCGAGAACCTCCAGTTAATAGCTAAGGGGATGAAAACTAAATTGTCTGATAAATCAGACAATTTAGTTTTTAGATGTCAAGAACGCAACTTCGTATGACTATTAAAGAAAGTAAAAGAGTAGAGAATAATGGAGAAAGAAACGTTTTTGACATTAGAGGGTAAACGCTTTCATTTCATCTGGTTGCGGGACAATTGTATCTGTCCTGAATGCCGCCATCCCAGTTCTTTCCAGAAACTCTCTGACATCAGCAGGAGCGCTCCTGGGAATGCCGGAGGCGATCGCCCTTGGCTCCCAGAACCGTTGTCTGTAGATTTGGACGAGGAAGAATTAAGCATTACTTGGAATGAAAATCCTCCTCATCGCAGCACTTTCCCCATCTCCTGGTTATTGCGCCACGCTTACGATCGAGAACCTTCTACTCCCGTTAAACAGGAGATATTATGGGACAAAACTTGGATTGAAGCATACCCGCCGCAAAAGCACGAGGTTTGCGCCGGCGAACCGGAATCTTGGTTCGGCGACGTATTCAGCCTGGGATTTGCTCTCCTACAAAATATTACAGATGAAACTTTTGAATCTCTCCTATCCTCCATCGGCCCAATCCATTACACAGAGTACGGACGGTTCGCCCCTGTCAAGGTAACAGTAGGGGCAAACGACCTTGCAGATACTGGTCACGCTTTGCATCCTCATACTGATTATTCTACTTATATGCAGGTGCCCCCCTTGCTGCAATTTCTCTACTGTGTAGAAAACGAAGCAAAAGGCGGCGAGACTTTTGTTAAAGACGCGTTTCGCATTGCTAAAGACTTTCGCCAAGATCATCCTGAATATTTTCAAATTTTGGTAGAAACTCCGATTCAATTCCAACAGTTTTATTCAGAGTGGAGATATTTTTTCCGTCGGACGCGCCCCATATTGGAACTAGATGAATGGGGAGAGATTAGCGGAGTGTACTTTGGTCATAGTAAATGTTGGAATTGGAACCTACCTTTTGAACAGATGCAGCAATTTTACGAAGCCTATACAACCTTCTATACTTATGTAAAAGATCCGACTTACGAATATAGCATCCGCCTTCAGCCTGGAGATTGTCTAATTATGCACAACTCCAGAGTTTTTCACGGACGAAAGGCTTTTGACCAGATGTCGGGAAACCGCTATCTCAAAACGGCTTATGTAGCCTGGGATTACTTACTTGCACGAAGCAACTTTCTGCAATTCAAGCATCTGTATCTTAGAAAATAGGTTGTAAGTTTACGCTGCGAAACACCGCTTTTTCATACAGAATCAATGAGTGGGGGATTCAGACCCGCCACTCATTGTAGACCGCTAAATCTTCTCTTTCAGAGACGCTATGCGAACGATTTAGCGGGTGTCTTAAACCCACTTATTCATCCGCTTTTTCGTACAGAATTCATGCTGAATTCTGACTCCTGACTCCTGAATTCTGTTTTGATAAAACTTAACCTAAACAACAATATTCGCTCTCAAACTCTTATGGACTCCATTCATTTAACAGGAATTCGCTGCTATGGCTATACTGGGTATCTACCTGAAGAGCAGGTACTTGGACAATGGTTTGAGGTAGATATGAAATTATGGGTAGATATCTCCACCCCTGCCAAGACTGATGCACTGGAAGATACTCTAGATTATCGCGGCGTTATTAGTTTGGTGCAAAATTTGGTGAAAACATCCAAGTTTATTTTACTGGAACGGTTAGTAGCCACGATCGCAGATTCTATCCTTCAAGGGTACGATCGCGTCACACAAATCCAAGTCACTTTGAGTAAACCTTCCGCACCCATTCCCGATTTTACCGGTAAAATTAGCATTGAAATCACTCGAGGCAAGTTTGACCTCTGAAGTTGATGGTTTACCAAACTTGTATCTTGCACCTGTAATGATAAACCACTAATACTTGACTCACCCCGGTTTGAAAACCGGGGATTAAAGTCTGTTGCTAACTCCCTTGTAGCCCACAACTGTACGTAACTGAGCATTATTAAACGTATCCAATTTACAGGAGGGTTTGACATCCGGGGTTTGAAACTGGGTCATTTATCCAAATTCATCGATTTTCTAAAACTTTAAAATATCTAATGATTCTTCTATTTCTAAATCTAATATTCTTTCTCGTGTATCTTTGAGTGCTTCTAGTTTACCTTCTTTACGATAGATGTCTGCCGCTTTTTCAAAATCTTCAATTGCTCCCTGTTTATCTGCGATTTCTAAACGACTATTGCCACGGTTGTAATAAGCATCGGCATAATTATAATTAATCTGTATTGCTTGAGTATAATCTTCAATTGCTCCCTGAAAATCCCCTAAGTCAGAACGAGCATTAGCACGGTTGTAATAAGCATCGGCATAATTAGGATTAATCTGTATTGCTTGAGTATAATCTTCAATTGCTCCTTCAAAATCTCCTAAATCGGAACGAGCATTACCACGTTTTTTATATGCTATGGCATCTTGAGGATTAATCTTGATTGCTTGAGGAAATGCCGGTTGAGAACCTAATAAATAACGAGCAATTCCACGGTTTTTATAAGCATCGGCATAATGGGGGTTAATTTTAATAGCCTGGGTATAATCTTCAATTGCTCCTTGGTTATCTCCTACATGAGAACGAGCTTCAGCCCGATTTTTATAAGCGATGGCAACATTAGGATTAATTCTGATAGCTTGGGTATAATCATTAATAGCTTCTTCTAATCGCCCAAGTTGAGACAGCGCTAAACCTCGTTTATTGTAAGATTTAGCATCCTGAATATTCATCTGGATTGCTTGAGAATAATCTGCGATTGCTGCTTCATAATCTCCTATCTGATAGTTAGCTAAACCCCGTTTATAGTATAAATCAATATCGCTAGATTTAACTTGTAAGGCTTGATTGTAGTTGGCGATCGCATTTGTATATTCTCCTTTTTCAAAACATTCATCGCCCAATTTTACATAAAGGATACTTAAATCTTCATCACTAGATTCAGAGTGAAAAGAAGATTTGATCAATTGATTATTAATTGGCTTAGGTGGAATTTCCTGCTTCGGGATATATTTGTAAATTGATGGTTGTTGCCTAGAAGAATCATTTATAGAAGATTGTAACTGTTCTAGATAGCACCATAAGCCACCACCATACAATAATTGGTCTATCCCAAAAGAAATTTTACCAGTCTTCAACTTAATCATCCGGGTTGGCAGAAAGCCAGCCAAAAAAAGATGATACTGAGATTGTGCTTCACTCACATCTTCTTGAATCAAAATGCAAACTACAACTGCATTTTTTTCAACCTCTTCAGAACTAATTGACCATCTTACTCTGTCAATCTCACCGTGACGAGATTTAACCTCGATACCAATAGATGGATCAGAAGTCAAGGTAAAATCTATATTGCCATCACCGCCGAATCGCTTTTCATAATCGACTTCGGTAATAAAATCTGCTAAACGTTCTTTGACAACTTCCTCGCCCAACTTCCCTTTAAGATAGCTGATAAAAACATCACGGACTGGCAAAACACGCTTATATTTTTCAGCCATCAACCAGCAAAATTCCCGTAGTGCCTTTAATCTCTCTCCAGAGATTATAGTTAATTCACTATGCTGACCTTCTGTTTCACAATGAAGCAGACAACCAGATGTTAACCTTTTAATAAAATCAGACTGTAGCGATCGCAGTAGTGTAATCCAGTCCATTTATGTTTCTGCGAATCTTTTGATGAGATTATTCTATTAAAATACCCAGTTGGCGTAAACCTTTTAATTAACTTAGGTGATATTCTCAAAAATGACTTAATATTATGTATTATATCTCAATTTTGTCTCTTCTTGGCTATATGCAAGTAATCAGAATGATCATCGGTTCCCAAGCAGTATTTTTGTACTATGGTGAGATCCTCTTGTTATACTTTTTAGAATCAGTGTCAGAGAACTTATTCTTTTCTCGTGTAAAATTTCTCATTATGGATGCGGATACAGCAATTGTTGGCGCAAAAACAAACTAATACTTGAACGAACTTCAGCAAAAACCATATCTTTAATCCAAAGACTGAATTTCTCTTTGAATATTGGCACGGGCGGGTGCTTCAGCGAACTCTAACATTAAAGGCGTAAAATAGATGCGGGGGCGTTTTAAAAATCTTTCTAAAACCTGCTTACGACCTGCGATATACTCTGCTTCTGATACCCAGTCATATTCCTGGCGAATAGCATAAGAGTATTCTGGATACTGGACTGAGGTAGTAGCCAAAATCGCTAAATCTGCATCAAGTAAGACTTGGCTATCATAGTCATCCATTGCAGCTTGGTGATTTTTGGTATTCAGAATGAGACGGGTGACAATATTAATGCTACTTTCTGGAATAGCCAAACTACTCAACATCTTAAAAGCATAGTCTGCGCTTCGTTCTTCGTTATCTTGAGCTTGAGTATCATACACTACATCGTGAAACCAGGCAGCTAGTTGAACAGCAGGTAGGTTATTGGTGTAGCCTTGCAAAATCTGAATTGTGCTGAGGACGCGATCAATGTGTTTCAGTGTATGGTAGTGACGGCTAGGGGTAGAGTAAGCTGCAATCAAGTGATTAAAAGCTTTCTCAGCGGCTACTTCTTTAACGCCAAAGGCTTGGAGTGTGTCTTGCCAGTTAGAAAATAAAATATCCATAAAGTTTTATGTAGGTATAAAGTGAGTATACCCATTCTTAGTATTGGAAAAACAGTTATATCCTGTTAAGGCGTAAATCCAGTAAGGTACACCCGTAAGGGCACGGCACTGCCGTGCCCCTCCCCTACCCCTACACTTCGGAATATAATCTTGTACCGCATCTTAATAAAAACCGCTATACCATCTAAATTAACAAGACTTGGGCAAAATCCCCTTGTTAAAGATTAGGACTTACGC
Organism: uncultured Acetobacteraceae bacterium; assembly: GCA_964658545.1. Lineage (GTDB taxonomy): Bacteria > Cyanobacteriota > Cyanobacteriia > Cyanobacteriales > Nostocaceae > Nostoc. The sequence continues at coordinate 11,985 of CAZZZY010000037.1, forward strand.
ATTGACAGAAAAGCCAAAATAACAGGTATAGTTTTCAAGAGGTTTTCCAGATACCGTGAAAAGTCAGATTTAATACTTGGGCATTGGCGATCGCCTCACCAAAGCCAGAGGAAGGATTGGCAGTTGATGTTCAGAGGGTCTAGGGTGTGACCCATGTTTAAAGCAAAGTTGTCTGATTCTTCAAGCTACTTTTGGCTAATTGATTCTGGAGTAATTGCAGCATATTGTTCAGGTGTCAGTACAGCTTCCTGAATATTGATTTTTTTAGGAAGTACACCATACTTATAGAAGTAATCTGCAACTCGTTGCTGGTCTTTAATTAACTCTGGGGAAATAGCTCTCAATCCATAAGTGCGGCGGCTAACTACCGTTTGCATAATGTCGGGAGGTAGTTTTTGGTATGGTGCAATTAGCTTTGCTGTTTCTTGAGGATGTGCCTCAGCCCAGCGCTGGATTTTATCAATCTCCTCAATCACTATCCGCAGCACTCCAGGATTATCGATCGCAAACTGCCTCGTACCAATATAGTATGCACCAGGGGTATCAAGTCCTTGAGCAGTCTTAATCACTCGGATATTACCTGCTTTTTCAGCCAGAGCCAAATAGGGATCGCCAGCCACCCAAACAGGAATTTTCCCTTCTAGAAAAGCACTACTAGCTTCTACGGTGGGTATACTCAAAACTTTAATATCGCTAGGTTTCAAACCTGCATCTTCCAAAGTTCTAAAGACGAAATAATGAGACGCAGAAGCTTTTTGAAAGACGATTTTTTGTCCTTTAAGATCCTTGACGGTCTTAATGGGAGAATTGGGTGGGACAGCAATCACACTTGCTATTCCCGTTTTTTCAGTGCGTCGGGAACCAACAACATAAACGATTTGAGCGCCAGCAGCTTGGGCGAAAATGGGCGGGGTTTCTCCAACAGCACCCAAATCGATTTTGCCGACATTCATCGCTTCCATTAGTTGTGGCCCTTGAACAAATTGTGCCCACTCGACCTTCACTCCTAGAGGTTCCAGACGCTTTTCTAATACTTTAGTGATTTTGACCAAATCACCTGCTGATTGATACCCCATGCGAAGTACTTTGGTCTTGATACCAGATGAATTGGTATCAGATACATTTGTCGCAGAAGAAGGGGTTTGAGCTTTTTCTCCTTCGGCTGTGCAACTGACTAATGTTAATGAAGTTACCAAGGTTAGCAACCCTGGGACTAAGAGCCGGGTGTAACGGCAAAAGATATTTGTATACTGAGGTTTAACTGTAACGACCATAAGTTTTCTGTCAGAAAAGTTTGAGACGCATTACTTACCTGGCTTTACTTGGAACACCAGTAAACGCGAACAACTGTTGTTCTTTGGGTGCAGCTAAACTTTCACCAAGGTAACGATGAATACCTACTCCCATATCTCCTGTTGCGGTGAGTTTGAAGTTGACTTCTTCAAATCCATATTCACGGAAAAATTTACGGACAGTCTCAGAATAGGCAATACCGTTAGAGTGTCCACGAGTCCAAATCACAAAAGCACCTTGTTTGCTGAGAAAACTCAGGTTAGCCAGCAAGCGATTTAGTTCAGGTTCATCTGCGAGATTGCCGAATACACCACAGACAATCACAATGTCTGCTGGCACTGCTCCTACATAGTTAGAGGAGATAGTTGCATCACCATTGATAAACTCAATTTGTTTTGTCAAACCCAAGGATTCTATTGTTTGTTGCCCACGTTCAACTAGCTGTGAATTTAGCTCTACGAATCGGGCATAAACATCTTTCGCTCGTGGGTGATTTGATAGCGTTCCTAGCAAATCTCGTCCATCGCCCGCGCAAACGCTAACTACACGGATTAACCCTGGTTGGGACAAATTCAAGCTATAGGAAATGTATTCCTGCACAATTTGCAGGCGTTGTTGCAATTTTGGTTCGTTCTTGTAGAGGTCGTGCCATTCAAACCAGTCTTTGACCATAAGAGGTGATTTCCCTTTTCATTAACTACAAGTCTGCAAAGTGACAAATATGCTGTGCCATTCAAATATACTACAAATCTATCGATAAACCGTAGTTTACAACTAAACGCAGACTATCATAAAAATTCATCCGAAATCAAGTCTCAATTTTTAAATTGATTGAGAGTGGAGACGCGAAATTGTACCTGACTTTTCACTTATGTAGAAAAGCGAAAAACCTAACCCCCTTCCCGACCCTCTCAGGAGGAAATTCAAAGTCTCTCTTCCTAAAAAGAAGAGAGGTTTTCCAGATTACGTAAAGTAGCAAATAGTACATAGTAAGGGATTTGCCAGAAATAAATTACCCAATCTTTTGGGTGAAGAGAAGTCCGACTTGATTATTAAGCTATGTAAACTAAATTAAAAAACATAATAATAATTTGTAACAAATAATGAGGCGGCAGCATTGTATAAAGAGAAATTAGAAGGAAAAAACAACATCTTAATCAGGTTTTCCAGTCGTTCACAGAAGTTTGAAGTTTTTTAACAAAAGTTTTAATCTGAAAGCCTGGAGATCGTAAACTTAATTTCGTGGATGTCTGTTTTAAACCTTTCGTAACTCGTCAGGCAGTGCTGACATCAAAAAACTGATCTATTCAGTTTTGAGTCCAATTATTCTTAACCAAGCAAAGTAGGAGATTTAACGCAATGGTTTTAGATGCATTTGCAAAAGTAGTTTCCCAAGCTGATACACGTGGGGAATACCTCTCCGATTCACAATTGGATGCATTGAGCGAACTAGTCAAAGATGGTAACAAGCGTGCAGATGCTGTTAACCGGATTACCAGCAATGCTTCCGCTCTTGTTGCTGCTGCGGCTCGTGATTTGTGGGCAGAACAACCCCAATTGATCACTCCCGGCGGTAATGCTTACACCAGCCGTCGCGCTGCTGCTTGCATCAGAGACTTGGACATCATTCTTCGCTACATCACCTATGCAATCTTTGCAGGCGATTCCAGCGTACTAGATGATCGTGCCCTCAACGGTTTGCGTGAAACCTACTTGGCATTGGGAACTCCAGGAGCTTCAGTTGCTGTTGGTATTCAAAAGCTGAAACAAGCTTCCCTAGCCATCGTTAACGACACAAACAACATCACCAGAGGCGATTGCAGCGCTTTGGTAGCTGAAATCGCTAGCTATTTTGATCGTGCTGCTTCAGCTGTAGCTTAAGGCATACACTGCTGCGATTGACTGAGATAATTGTCCATTAGGACAAAACCAAATTTCAACCAAAAGTTTGTAAAAGGGAAATACCAAAATGACAAAAACACCTCTAACTGAAGCAATTGCATCGGCTGACTCTCAAGGTCGCTACCTCAGCAGCACCGAAATTCAAGTTGCTTTTGGTCGCTTCCGTCAAGCACCAGCTAGCTTACAAGCAGCAAAAGCATTGAGCGCTAATGCACAACGCTTGACCGAAGGTGCTGCTCAAGCAGTTTATAACAAGTTCCCTTACACCACTCAACAACAAGGCCCCAACTTCGCGTCTGATGCACGCGGTAAAGGCAAGTGTGTTCGTGATGTTGGCTACTACTTGCGGATTATCACATACGCTTTAGTTGTTGGTGGCACAGGTCCCTTGGATGATTTCTTGATTTCTGGCTTGGCTGAAATCAACCGGACTTTTGACCTATCTCCTAGCTGGTACATTGAAGCTCTCAAGTACATCAAAGCTAACCACGGTCTCAGCGGCGACCCTGCTGTTGAAGCAAATTCCTACATCGACTATGTAATCAATACTCTAAGCTAGAGTGTTTCTTTAGCCCGGAGAGGAAATCAGCTCTTATGACAAGTGAGTTCTATGAGTTGCTTACCTCTTTGGGCAGTTTTATTTTCAAAAGACTGTTAAAAGACTAGAAAAAAATTTTTCTAAAAAGTTTTCAGTTTTGCAGTTAAAACTGAGGAGGTTAAAATATGGCAGCTTTGGGACAAGCAGCAAGATTAGGGATTGGAGCATTTGAAAACTCAGCACCGGTAGAACTACGTCTCGATAGAACTGAAGCAGATGTGGCAGTGGTTATCCGGGCGGCTTACCGTCAGGTTTTGGGCAATGAATATCTACTGGAAGGAGAGCATCTTGTCAGTGCGGAATCACTGTTGCAGCAAGGTGCAATCTCAATTCGGGGATTTGTGCAAGCCATTGCTCAATCAGAACTCTATCGGGACAAGTTTTTTTACTCCAACTCACAAACTCGGTTTATTGAGTTGAATTATAAGCATTTATTGGGGCGGGCCCCAGGAGATGAGTCAGAGATTTCGTATCATGTTGAGCTTTACAACTCACAAGGTTACGAAGCTGAAATTAACTCCTACATTGACTCATTAGAATATCAAGAGAGTTTTGGTGAAAATATTGTGCCCTACTATCGAGGCTTTAAAAGTCAGGTAGGACAGAAAAATGTTGGATTTAGCCGACTGTTCCAACTATATCGGGGTTATGCCAATAGCGATCGCGCCCAAGGGCAAAAACAAGGACGGCTAACGTGGGAAGTTGCTAAAAATCTAGCTTCACCCATTTATCCAGTCTCCGCCGGAGCCTTAACCGGCCTCTCTACAGGTGGTCGTGGGGAAACATACCGCATCAGAGTGCTACAAGCAGCTTCCCCCAACTCAACTGTAGTGCGGCGTGGGACTGCGGAATTGATCGTACCCTACGAGCAACTTTCGAGTAAATTGCAGCAGTTGAATCGTAAGGGCAGTAAAGTTATTAGCATTACTGCCGTATAAA
>CAZZZY010000038.1:0-16647 GCA_964658545.1 uncultured Acetobacteraceae bacterium
TTACGAATTACGCCCTGCGGTACTAGCTACTTAGAGGATGTTTTAAAAGTACCATACCCCTCCAAATCGCCCTTTTCAAGGCGGGCTTTGATTCCAGTTCCCACCTTTTTAAGGTTAGGAGGATCAATAAATACCTAAAATCACAGCAAAACACTTTTAAAACAACCTCTGAGATGAAAAGAAGATTGTGTCCAAAAAACTTCTCCAAACTATCTTGACTATCAACACATTCAACTATTAGTTCAAAATAACAGGTTTTCCTATGAATCGAAAACAAATCGCAGAATTTTCTCTAGAAGATGGCAGAAAGTTTTTAGCTGAAGTTGATGAGCCAGAAAATAGCAATTCTCTTGTACGTGTTGCTAGACCAGACGCTGAACAAATGGTAATTGAAGCTAAAAAGAAATTTGACGAAGTATTAGATCAAATACAACCTGTAGCGTCAGCAATTATCATCAAACTGAGTCAGCTTAATACACCCGCCGATGAGGTAGAAGTTAAGTTTGGTATTAAGTTAAATGCTGCTGCGGGTGCAATTTTTACTTCTGTAAGTGGTGAAGCTAACTACGAAATTACCTTGAGATGGAAGCAAAACAAGGCATAGTAAAGTATGGCATCGATTGCAGATAATTATATTCCAGCTTTTAGGTCAGCGATCGCCAGGATTTTCCATCCGAATGGTGCGGTAGTTGGTGTAGGTTTTTTAGTATCTGGGCGAACTCGAAATTACATCCTGACATGCGCTCACGTTGTTACCTCGGCTCTATCTTTACCACAGGATATAGTTGAAGCTCCCAGTGATGATATTTACTTCGATTTCCCCCTAATTTCATCAGGGCAACAACTAAAAGCTAAAGTTGTTTTTTGGCAACCTGTTGTCAATAATATATCAACCTCCCAGCCTGAAGATATTGCTGGGTTGGAAATAGAAGGGCAGTTGCCTAAAGAAGCGCAACCTATCAAGCTCATCTCAGCTAGTAACGTTTGGGAGCATCCTTTCCGCATATTCGGTTTTCCTCACGGACACAATGATGGCGTTTGGTCTACAGGCGTGTTGCGAGATGGACAAGGAAAGGGATGGGTGCAACTAGAAGACAGTAAGGTAACTGGCTACAGGGTAGAACCGGGCTTTAGTGGTGCGCCTATATGGGATGAAACCCTTGCAGGAGTGGTTGGTATGGCTGTGGCGGCGGAGAAACAGCGAGAAGATATCAAGGCTGCTTTCATGATTCCGGGGGATGTATTGAGCAAAGCATGGGATGAAATAACCTTGCCGATTTCATCAAATGCACATACTCAGAATAATTTGAGCCGAGTACAACAACTCAAAATTAAGACTTTGCAACAACGTTTTGAGGCTTTAAGCAGCGACTATGAAGCAGCTTACAACCAGCTTAACTATACACTCGCCGCGAGCGATCGCAATATTATTCAACGGCAAATCAACACCATACTACAAGAACTCGATCGAGTAGAAAGCGAACTTAATTCCATCTAAATACAATGAACAATTCTTCATATTTACGAAAGAAGTCTCTTGAGCAGTTAATAGCCCGTTTAACCACTGAGATTGAAAGTATCAACCAACAAATAGGATGGACGCTTAGTGATGTGGATAAAAATAAATTAGAAAGGCAAATTCATCATATAATTGAGCAAATAAAAACAGCTGAATCAGAGTTAAGTCAGCTAAATCAACAATCTCTAGAACAAGTTGAGCCTGATAAAATCCCATTTACTAATCGGGATGCTGCAATTAGTGAGATTATAGCGACTAATTCCCCTACTTATCGTCTGATAACTGCTCCCAAAGGTTACGGAAAAACAGAGTTTCTTAAACAGATACAGAAGCGGTTTCAAGAATTACAATGGTGTTGCGCTTATGCTTCTATGTCTGGCGATCAAGATATTGAAGACTTAGAAAAACAATTAGCTATTTCTCTCAATCTTCAGATCCAAGAAGGGCATGAATTACCTTCAGGAGATCGCTTAGGTTTATTATTACATAGTAATTGGGCTAAATGGCAATCCCAGGGGCAAAAAGGTATTGTACTACTAATCGATCTGGATGGAAATGCCCCACACAAACAACGTTTAAACGAAATTTTTAATCAGCTTAAAGAATTGGGATGGAGAATTGAAAAATGTTTGAAGGAATTACAGTTTTTTAAAGACAATTCCAAAAGTCTTCGAGTTGTAATTGCAGCCCGCTGTCTTACCGATCTGCCCTCAGATCGGATTTTTCCTAAACTAATACTTTCTCCTTTTAATTGGGAAGTGATTCAGGATACAGCGACAAAATATCTCAAACCAATCGAGATGACCTCTGAAAGTCTTGCTCTATTGGCAGGACATTTACTGTATTTAACTGGCGGACATCCAGGGTGTATTGCTGAAGCCCTAAAAGTTTATCGAAGTGGGGGTTACACAGTTAATTGGTTTTTAACTAGTTATGGCAGCAAATTATGGGAAAAAACCCTCAGAAATTGTAGAGATCAGATTAAAGAAAGCTTGACTAAAGAAAATAATCATCTGTACGAATCTATTGAGAAATTGAGTATATTTCCCATAATAAATGGTACTTGGATATTAAAGGAAGCCGTTCGGAGATTTCAGTTACCTTTCAGTGAAGATAGTTTTAAATTAAACGCCGAATTAACAAGGACATCTATTTTTACTCGTGACAGAACGATTATCAAAGATGGAATGACCCGTCGGCTGCTAGTTATTGGTCTTCTGCGAGAAAGCTCGCCTGATAACTTTCGACAGCTTTGTAGCGAAGCGGCTCAAATTTGCTGGGAATATGTTCATGAGCTGAAATCCAAGAATAATTCTGCTGTGGCGGGAACTTGGTCAATGCAGTATTTTTTCCAAAGTCTTCAGCAACATGCTGGATTTATCAATTTTGGCCCTGATAGTTTGGGTTATCGACAAGAACTTCGCAGAACTTTCTTCGATCAAACTGTTGAAGAAACTATTGGAATATTTCGCAATACAGACCGAGAGCAAACCCATGAATTTCTGTCTACGCTTAAATCGGAAGTAGAACACGACTGGGAATTCCAGTTTCTGATAAATTACTATCTACACAATGAAGAATATAATGATAAACCTTATAGAGATTTGATTCATAAGCTTGATGAAGCTATTCAAAATAACTAACTCAGGAGCCGATTATGTCTGAAATAGATAAATTAGAATTTGTTGGTCGTGAAGAACATTTAAATCGAATTATTTCCCTGGTTCAAGAAGCTAAGACGCTCCATGTTGTTTTGGTGGAGGGTAGAGGCGGAATTGGTAAAACTTGGCTGCTTAATGAATTACAAAGCCGTCTAAATAAAGTTAAAATCGGAACAAGTGAAATTATTGATTGCGATACTCCTGTTTTCAATGATGCAGAAGATTTATGCACTCAAATTGCCAAGCAATTGTATGATACTACATATCCAGAATGGCTGCTCCGGTTACGACAACTACGAGAAGATGAAAACCACCTCAGTCAAACCGCATACCAAGAAGAACGTAGACAACTTGAAAAGTTTCTAGTCGATGAAATTAATCGAAAATCCAGACACCAGAGACTAGTATTTTTGATTGATACGGTTGAAAAGTTAGGACAACCAGAAGTAAGAGCGGAAGTTTGGGAATATATTGGTAATTTATGTCACCAACTAGATAACGCCGTATTAATTTTTGCAGGCCGCTCTAGCATTGCTCGTCAAATTCTAGAAAAGTCATTCAAAGAAGATGAATTAACTTATTTGAAGTTAAATGAATTCACTCGTGAGGATGTACAGACATACATTCTTTCCAAGGAGGAGCAGCTTCATTTTACTCTTGAGAAAGACTTAGTTCAAAAGATTATAGTTCTTTCTGGTGGCAGCCCCATCATGATTGAATTTGGAGTAGAGTATGCTTATCGAGAAGTTATTCCAGATTGGTTAGAGAGTGAAGATATAGAAACTATTCCAGCCCGATTGGAAAAAACGGGTGGATTTGAAGCTGAGATGGTTCGACATATTACGCAGCTTCGGACATCAATGGATAGGCTAACTCTGTTGCTTTCACGTATTTACCCATTAGATAGTTATGATATTGCTAATTTATTGGAACTATCGATAGAAGAGGCTCAAAGATTATTTATTGATGCCCAGAGCTACTTTTTTATCAAACCAGTAATGGGTGGTTATCAAATAGCATTACATGATATTGTGCGAGACTTAGTTGAGAAATATGTGTGGACAGATATTGACCCAGATTTTGAATGGAGAAAACAAGATAGTCGGATTGCTGCTAAATATTTCGAGAAAAAAGATTATGAACTAGGGCCACAAAAAAGGATATTGGAGGTTCAACTTTACTCTGATGACTCTCATAAAGTAGCTAATATCGAGTTTCTAATTGAAGAACTGAAACAATTACGAGAATTCAATACTACGCGATGGCTATGGAATGCTTTATATGCCGATCTGACAATAGGCTTTGAGACTTGGTATAAAGTTACTAATACAATCCGTACTCAAGCTAAGAAAATTAGCTTTGTAAATCAATTATTGGGAATTGTCAAACAGTTTGAAAAAGACCTAGACCCCGATCAAAAACTTAAACTGATTATTTTTGAATCAAGGATTGTTCACGCCCTTAAAGACAAGAGTACAACAGAACATGAGGTGAGAAAACTAGAGGGGATACTATCTGAACAATCTTCTAATTCTTCTCATAAAGCAGATATTTACAATGTCTTGGGAATGCTGAATACCAAGTTACATCTTTATGACGAAGCTTTGAAATATCAACAAGAGTGTTTATCCCTAGTTCAAGGTAACAGGCTATCATCTGCTATACCTCGCGTAGCTAATCTAGTTGGTTATCTTTATCGACAACTCAACAACTTTCAGGAAGCTGAGAAATATTACAAACTAGGTTGGGATGCTGCTATGGAAGTTGACACACCTGACAAAGGCTTAACTCAAGTTATGGCTAGCATTCAGAATAACTTAGGATTTTTGTACGGACAACAAAAAGATTACGTAAAGGCTGAACAGTGTTTTAAGGCTGCCATTGATATGTGGTCTAGTGTTGAAAGTGAACGCGAAATAGCCGATGCCGAAATTGCCTCTGCTGCTATTTTGGTAGATAATGGTAATTATATTAAAGCTAAACAGCTACTTGAACGAGCGTTAAGCCGTTGCGACAATGAAGAAAACGATAATAGAATATTGTGTAGGGCATACTTTCAATTAGGCTTAAATCAGTGGTTTAGTGCTGAGGTAGTAGACGAAGCCGTTTGGGATGTGACACAGGTACAGTGGGATCTCAATCTGCTAAGTCTTGCCCAAGATGCTTTAGACAAAAGCCTGAAACTGGCAGAGAAATACGGACTTGAAGAGGAATTACCTAAAATTTTGCACCAAACGGCCAGTGTCTATTGGCATATTGGGTTTCAAAAGTGCGATCGCTCTCTGCAAGAACAAGCTCTCAAACTAAACGATCGCTCTTACCAGACTAGTCTAGAGTACAATGACATGCGATATGCCATCGATAGCCTAGTAGGGAAAGCAGAGTTTGATTATTATGCAAAAGCCTATGAGAATATTTCAGATTATGCACGAGAACTTAGCGATCGCTTCCAATCCTATCAAAATACCTATCAATTATACTTTGGTCGGATATTGCGGATAGAAGGTGATGTTGCCTTTCAACAAGAGAACCACGATCTTGCCTTTGCAAAATATGCTCAAGGCATACCCCAAATCTTCCAAAATGGAGGTTTTGGCCCCTATTCAATCCAGCATGAGCTAAATCTGCTGCAAAAGAAAATAGAACGCTTGCCTATAGAACTTTCTAAAACTCTAATCCAGCAACTCAAACATCAGTGGCAAGACAATAAAGCTCTTAAAGAATGGTGCGATCAACAAATGTTCCTGACTAGAATTCGTGCAACAAAACAGCCATCTTCTCATGCTTAATAAAAAAATTGATCGACCTAAAATTTTCGTTTCTCTCAATTCTACCTATGTACCAACTGGGCAATGCGATTGTGATGGAGGAGACTGTGCCTGTGACTTATCCCCTTTAGCAGAATTAAGCTCAGATATACAATTATCTCTGGGGATGTTGGAGACAGAGTTTGTGATATCTCCTAATTCACAAATAATTAATCTAGATGATACTTACTCTATCTGTTATGGAACTCATCATCAAGTAGCAGTTTTAAATCAATCTGCAATATATTTACTAGAGCAATTTACAAATCCTCATAAATTACATGATATCACAACAGAGCATTCTCACATTAACCAAATAGACTTACAGACAGCTATTCAGGAACTATATCAAGCCCGTTTAATTGTTCCTAAAAATAATTGCTCATTTAACCTAAATGAAACACCAGAAACATTATCAGCATGGTTACATATCACCGATCGTTGTAACTTAAGATGTGACTACTGCTACCTTCCTCATTTAGCAAGGGATATGTCAATAGATATAGGTAGAGCAGCTATTGAATCTACATTTCGCTCTGCGAGCTTAAATCATTACCGCCGCGTCAAACTGAAGTATGCAGGAGGTGAAGCCTTACTATGCTTTTCTGTAATTAAGGATCTCCATTTATATGCTCAATCCCTTAGCAAAGAAAGAGACATTATATTAGATGGAGTCGTTCTCAGTAATGGAACATTGATTACGCCTGAGATTATTGAGATGCTTCAAACCTTGAATCTGCGTCTAATGATTTCACTAGATGGACTATCTGATTTACACAATATCCAACGAAATTACGCAGGCGGAAAGGGTTCATTTCAAGATGTTGAACGGGGTATTAAAATTGCTTTGCAAAATGGACTTATACCCGATATTTCCATCACCGTTAGCGGGCGGAATGCAGAAGGATTACCCGATGTGATTGAATGGATATTGAAGCATAATCTGCCCTTTAGTTTAAATTTTTATCGTGAAAATGAACTGTCAGCTTCTTACGAAGACTTGCAAATAGAAGAATCTAGGCTGATTCAGGGAATGTTGGCAGCATTCAAAGTTATTGAATTGAAATTACCTAATCGAAGCTTACTAGGTTCATTAGTTGACCGTGCTAATTTAGCATCTCCTCATAAACGAACTTGTGGAGTTGGGCAAAGCTATCTCGTATTTGATTACCAAGGACAAATTGCCAAATGTCAGATGCAGCTACATAAAACTATATCCTCAGCTGATAATCAAGATCCTTTAAGTATTGTGCGACAAGATAAAACAGGTATTCAGAATTTATCTGTTGAGGAAAAAGAAGGCTGTCGTACATGTGAGTGGAAATATTGGTGTACGGGTGGTTGCGCTCTAGCTACGTTTAAGGCTACAGGTCGTTATGATATTCAATCTCCAAATTGCAATATTTACAAAGCTTTATACCCTGAAGCTCTCCGACTAGAGGGCTTACGCATTCTCAAATATAGTTAACGAAAGATGGTTTTTGATGTCACCAATTTTGCTATATGGCGCTTCTGTGTTGAGTCGAAAGAGACCTAACCCCCAGCCCCTTCCCTGCTAGCGTTGGGGAGTAAGATTCAAAGCCTTGCAAGCAATACTGCTTGCCATCACATTAACCGCAGAGGCACAGAGGAGGATACTTGCGTGGGTGGGTTTCCCGACTTGAGCAAAGTGTTCGTGACGCAGAGAGAAAAAAGAGATTTTAGTAGTCACTTTGAAATTATCAGAAGATATTTAGTTAGCTTATATCCAATAAAAGAAATAAAAATGCTGCTTTGAAGCAATTGTACTTATTTTGGTTCAAACTAAAAATATAGTAAACACCAATTTTGAAATAAGGGCGATCGCATTATGAGTTTAATGGATGTTATATTTCTGACGCTACTAAATACTGTTGCTTGCCTTGCACTGCCTAAATTGCTAGTAATTTTGTCTGCGAAAATCCAAAACACTGCACCACCAGAAGATTCCAACTCTGAAATACCCAGTTTTTCTGAGATATAAGCTGATTGTCTCTAGGTATCGCTTTGATGAGGAGAAAATTTAGTTATTGGTGCAAGGCGATATCTTTGTTGTTGTTTTAATCAAAAACAAGAGTTTGATTATTTACTATTTATTTGTTCTTGCTGGAGTTATTTTAGGTCTGACGATAATAAAAAATGCGAGCAAAGTAAAAACTAACATTTGCCAAGTCACCAAATTCCAGCCACCAAGATGCCAGCATAATAGACCAATGCTAGTACCTACAGCACCACCGATAAAATAGGTAGTCATGTAAACTGTGTTGATGCGACTATTCGATTGAGCATCAAGAGTGTATATCCTTGCGACATTGGTGACTTGGGTTGCCTGTACACCTACATCTAGTAACAATACAGCAACAGCGATCGCGATCGCTGAACTAGAAGCAATTTTAGCAATTACTAAACTTGCAATCACGAAGGATACAGCAATAGTCAAGGAACGTTGGGAGTTACCTTGATCGGCTAATTTACCAAAAACTGGTGCCATCAATGCACCTGCGATCGCCACAAAGCCATACATCCCAATTGTGTCAGATTGAAAATTAAAAGGCGCTCCGCTTAAATGGAAAGTCAATGTTGTCCAAAATGAGCAAAATACACCAAACAATAACCCACTAATTAAAGAGGCTTCTCTTAATAAGGAAAAACGTTTTAGTTGTTGAAGTGTTGATTTTAATAATTCCCAATAATAACCATTAAATTCGTTTTTTACATCGGGCAAATATCTCTTTAGTAAGATAATAACAATTAAAACCATTACTGCCGAAAATCCATATACATAACGCCAACTCAACCATTCAGCAATATACCCACTAAAAACCCTTGCTCCTAAAACTCCAATCAATATACCAGTAAAAATGTTGCCTACAGTTTGGCCTGTAGTTACTCTATCTATGCTTGCTGCTAAGGGAAGAATAATCTGGGCTGAGACTGTTGTAATTCCAATTGCTACGCTCAATATCCAAACTTCGACGATGTTTTGTGAAAACGTCATGAGCATCAACAAACAGAACAAACATCCCAGTAAGGAAAGAATTAATTTTTTCTTGTTAATTTTATCACCCAAGGGGATTAAAAAGAAAAGCCCAAAACCGTAACCAACTTGCGAAAGCACAGATATGCTACCCGCTTCGCCTTCACTGACTCGAAAAGAAGATGCAATATTGTTGAGGATTGGCTGATTATAATAAACGTTAGCAACACAGACACCAGCTGCGATCGCCATAATCACTACCTGGACTTTAGTTAATCTGTTACTTGAGATTTGTTTTTCCATTCAACCTAAATTTATACAGGAAAAAACTGGTTTAAAGTAGAGCTAAAACCAGGCAATAAAGGAAAAGTTATAATATCACTACTAAATAGAGTTTCCACCAAGTTTAGTTGACTTTGTTCGCGTCGATAGACCTCTAGTTTACGCGATCGCCAATCAGCAATCCAATATTCTTTTACTCCCCTGGAAGAATAAAGTTTAAGTTTAGCTTCCTTATCTCGTCTTAGGTCTTCCTTGCTAGCAGACAAAACTTCGACTACTAAATCTGGTGCGCCAGTTAAATGTCCCGCTTCATCCAATGTTAGCGCCAAGGTTTCCTTTGTAGCCCAAACCACATCAGGAATCACATTATCTGATTCTGAAAACAAAACGCCGGGGTTGATTACAGCTTCTCCTAAACCAGTAAACTCCGACCAAACATCAAGTTGTCGGAAAATTCGGCCACAAGTTTGCTGATGTTTAAAGTGAGGTGCCCTGGTCATAAATAATTCTCCATCAACTATCTCGTAGCGCGTCCCTTCGTTTTCTGGTAACAGTTCCACATCCTGAGTTGTCCAGCGTACTCCTGTATTAAGTATCTGACTCATTGGCTAACTCCTTTAATTTTGCTTTTGTGTTTTTTATTACTTGTCCTAAGTAAATTTCATTTGCGATTTTCACGCCGCCACTTACCCCGTACTAAGCGAATTTCATCAAAAGTGTAACTTTCACCTAGTTGTTCTTTAATCGGAGTGAGGGAAATATCACCGAGTACTTCTAAAACTTGCCAAATTTTTTGTTGATGTTCTAGAGGTATTAATTGATTTAAATCAACTGGCTGATTTTTCTCAATTAGTTTTTCTAGATGATTGCTAACTGTTGCCGGACTAAGGTTGCGTTTTTGGGCAATTTGAGCGATATTTAAACCTTGTTGATGTAATTGTAATGTCTGTAATTCGGTGTAAGAAGATGAGTTGGGAGAAGATACATAATTATTCTTAGCCGATTTATTTTGCAAACCTTTTTCTTGACGGTAGGAACAAATTTCTGTAATAAACTTTTCGCCATATTGAGCGAGTTTGTGACTACCTACACCAGAAAGTTTGGCAAATTCAACTAAGTTTTGGGGTTGTACCTGTACCATCAATTTTAAAGTGGAATCGTGGAAAATGACGTAAGGTGGTACAGATTGCTCATCAGCTAATTGTTTCCGTAGCGATCGCAACTTCTGCAATAATACTTCTGCTTCTTCTGCTTTTTCACTCCCCTGTTCCCAGGTAATTTTTTGGACTGTGGTTACAGCTAGGGAAACTGTGCGTTGTTTTCGCATCACTTCCCAACTCAGGGGGTTTAGTTTTAAAACTGAGTAACCATCGCTAGTTTGTTCTATTAACCCTTGATGCAAAAGCGATCGCCCCAACATTCGCCATTCATCTACAGTTCTATCTTTACCAATACCATAGGTAGAAAGTTTATCGTGTTCGTACTGGATAATTTTGTCTTTTTTTGCTCCCCGCAACACATCAATTATGTGTAGCATCCCAAACCTTTCTTTGCAACGTGCCACACAAGATAAAAACTTCATAGCTTCAATTGTCCAATCTTGCATGGGTTTGGGATGACGACAATTGTCACAGTTACCGCAATTCCCAGGAAACCTTTCTCCAAAATAACCCAGTTGAATCGTTCGCCGACAATCAGTGCCTTCAGCGTAATCGATCATCTGCCGCAGTTGTTGTTTGGCAATCAACTGTTCTTGATGATCAGTTTTTTGATCGATACTCCATTCAATTGTTTTAACATCACCAAAACTGAAAAATATTGTACACCGAGATGGTTCTCCGTCTCTCCCAGCTCTACCCGATTCTTGATAATAACCTTCTATATTTCTGGGCATATCAAAATGAACTACCAACCGCACATCGGGTTTATTAATTCCCATGCCAAAGGCGACTGTTGCCACCATCACCCGAACATCATCTCGAATAAATCGCGTTTGATTACTACTACGTTCCTCATCAGTTAATCCGGCGTGATAAGGCAGAACACCAACCTTATCATTTTGTAGTTTAAAAGTGAGTTCATCAACTTTTTTCCGAGTTAAAGAATAAATAATTGTCGAACCTTCAGTTTCTCGAATTAGTTCTAATAACTCAGCGTAAGCATATTTAGTTTTAGGACGAACTTCGTAATAAAGATTTTCCCGGTTAAAACTAGCAAGATGGATGCTTGGTTGCTTCAGCCCTAATTGTTGAATGATATCACTACGGACGCGATCGGTTGCTGTAGCGGTGAGGGCGACGGTAGGAACATCAGGATAGCGTTTCCGCAGAGATTTTAACTGGCGATATTCTGGGCGAAAATCGTGTCCCCATTCCGAAACGCAGTGCGCTTCATCAATAGCAAAGCTAGAAATACCGATTTTCTCTTTAACTAAATCGATAAATGGGAGAAACCTTTCACTCAAAAGACGTTCAGGGGCGACGTAGAGTAATTTTACTTTACCCGTGAGGATGGCTTCTTCGCGCGATCGCACTTGGTAAGGATTCAAACTGCTATTAAGAAATGTCGCGTTAATATTATTATTTCGTAGTGCTTCTACTTGATCTTGCATCAAAGCAATTAACGGCGACACAACCACCGTTAGTCCATTTTTTAACAACGCTGGTAGCTGAAAACACAGAGATTTTCCCCCACCAGTCGGCATTACAACCATTAAATCTCGATTTTGCAGCGCATCTTCGATAATTTGCCGTTGTCCGGGGCGGAATTTGTCGTAACCGAAGTGATATTTTAGCGCTTGTTCGAGATTAGAATACTGAAGCATAGCGATCGCTTTTTCAGGGGCTGTCTGCGCGAGTAGTTATTAAAGATATCAGCATTTTAACTCACCTTACTGGCTGAATTGTTTTTCACCCAGTTGGGTGACAGTTATTTCTTTAAAAAGCGTTGACGTAGACGAGATATAAAAATATTCACCTCTGGTATTTTCATCCAGGAAGCGATCGCAGCAAACACCGCAATCCCCACGAAGCCAGATATACACAATTGCAACACCAGAATCAGTAAACCTGTTTTACCTAGCAACTGCTGAGAACCAACCAAAGTCCCATAGCTAGCTACCCCAGCTACCAAGCTACCAGCAATCAAACCCAAAATCGGCAAACCCCACTCACGCCAAGGTAAACCATTGAGTTTGCGATCGAGTAACCACAACAGCATTAACATTGAGCTACAATTCACACCCACTGTTGCTAAAACTAAGCCGGGAGCGCCAAAAGGTTTCACAAAAAACCAATCTAGTACAGCATTGAGTAAGATGTTATAAATACTAATGCGAAAAGGTGTTTGCCCATCACCTAAAGCGTAGAATACCCGCACCAAAACATCACGTCCCAAATAAGCAAACATCCCAATCCCATAAGCGACTAGCAGGGATGAAACTAGCTGTGTAGCTTCTGGCTTGAAAGCACCGCGTTCATATACCACCTGCACAATTGGTACAGATAATGCCACCATCAGCGCCCCTAGCGGTAGCATAGTAAAGGCAGTCAGCAGCAGTCCTTGGCGAATGCGTGATTTTAACTCTGGCCAATTTTCTGGGTCGGACAGTTTAGCAAATATAGGTAATAGGGGCAGTAAAATGATATTAGAAATAATCCCTAACGGAGTTTGGACTAATAGATTCGCATAGTTAAATCCTGCCGCAGCACCAGGGATAGGACTGGCAAAATAAAGGTCAGTAGCAACATTAATTGGCATCATTCCCGAAGAAACTGTTGCCGGAGTCATGATTCTAATCACTTCTTGAACTCCTGGAGATTTAAACTCAAACCGTAGGCGTAATGTGCCTAATCCTAATCGCCACTGGACAATTAGCTGCACTAACCACTGGAGAACTGCTCCTGCCAAGGTTCCCCAAGCTAAAACCATTCCACCGACTAAAGCATACTCCGGCTTAATCATGTCTTTACCCAGTTGCATAGCTAAGATTCCAAGACCAGCAACAACGGTAATACTGGATAATAAGGGACTAATGGAGAGTAACCAATATTGATTAGCGGTATTGAGAGTACCGAAGCCAATGCCAATTAAACCGGCAAATAAAGCCATCGGTGCCATAATGCGGAGTTGTTGAATTGCGATCGCTCTGGTTGTCGGCTCCAAACCATGACCGACTAGATCAACAATCGCATCCGCAAAGACAATCTGAACAACTGTCACCAGCAACAGCAATCCACCCACCAGCGTTGTCACGGTTTCCACTAGGGGAGCCGCTTCTTCTCGCCGCCGCTTGGCTAAAACGCTGACGATCGCACTGTGTAATGGCCCATTAACACCACCGAGTAATATCAATAGAAAGCCAGGGATAATATAGGCGTAGCTATAGGCGGTAGCAGCAGCACCAACACCAAAAGCCGCAGCGATCGCTTGCTGCCGCACTAAACCGAAGACTTTACTAATTAATGTGGCTGCGGCAACAATGCCAGCAATTCCAGCGAAAGAACGAGAGGGTTTTTGGTCTTGTTGTGTCACGAATAATACCCGACAACTCTTGCAGAGTGCATACTTTAAAACATTTAACCTCAAATCCCGCAGTCTGTCAGGTAAATTTTGACAAATTAGTTATTTTAAATGCCTACGGCAGGCTACGCCTACGCTTAAAACCAAATTACTGCGATCGCAATGGAAAATTAATTAGATTGGCTATTCGCAAGGGTTCCAGCCTTTACTGTAAACCAATTATTTACAGCAGAGCAGTCTGCTTTTTAAGTGAGGTACAAAATTGTAGAACTCACGCATCAAATATAAAGCAATACGCTTGGGTTAAGCATCTCTTTCTTCTCTCTGCGTCCTCTGCGCCTTGGCGGTACCCTGCGGTCAGCCGCTTTGCGTCTACGTTAAAAAATTGACTTTGGTAACAGAGTTTTAGGCTTAACCCAAGCGTATTGAAATATAAAGAGTTTCTAACCGCTGCCTCCTGCTTGCTGTTGTGTACAAGCCAAAATTATTTTGAACCGATTATGAAGATAGATCGAGAAAGGGGAATTATAACAATAACCATCTTCTAGGAAATAGTTGAACACTGTAAAAATTTGCAGTTTATGATATTTTTGACTCATGAAGTTTGGTATGAGGAACCCTTGTATAGAAACTACATAATCCAGAGCAATGGAACAAAATTCAAATTTCACAGAAAATCAACTTCTATTGTCAAACGCTCAACTTCAAGAAGAACTAGAGCAACAAAAGGCTCTGGCGAGTGTAATTGTGCGAATTCGGGAGTCTCTTGACTTAGAAAGAATTTTTAAAACTACCGTTACACAAGTACGTCAGTTGCTAAATGCTGACCGTGTAGCAGTTTTTCAGTTTGACCTAGAAAAAGATTGGAAAGGAGAATTTGTTTATGAAGATGTTGCGCCTGGGTGGACTTCGGCATTAGAAGTAAAGGTTTATGATCGCTGTTTGGGAGAAGAATTTGCATCTAGTTATCGAGAAAGTGAAGTACAAGCAGTAGCAGATATTTACAAGGCGGGACTGACTGATTGTCACGTGGCAATTTTGAGTAAATTTCAGGTACGGGCTAATCTTGTTTTCCCTCTATTGCGCCAGAAGGAACTGTGGGGACTGCTTTGCATCCATCAGTGCAGTGAGGCTCGTGACTGGAAAGAATCGGAAATTGAGTTGATTCGTCAAATTGCTGACCATCTTGCCGTTGCGATTCAACAAGCGAAGCATCTCTACGAAGTTCAATTACAAGCTGCAAAATTGGCTCAAGCAGTTCAGCGCGACCAAGTAATTGCTCAGATTGTCGATAAAATTCGCTCACCCCTTGATATTGAAACTATCTTTAAAACCACAACTAAAGAAATACGCAAGCTGCTGCAAGCTGACCGAGTTGCCATCTTTAGCTTCAATCCAGATTGGAGTGGTAACTTTGTTGCTGAATCATTTACTGAAGGTTGGAATCCCTTAGTTGGCATTGAGCCTGCGATCGTTGATACTTATTTACAACAGACGCAAGGCGGACGTTACGTTAACAACCAGACATTTACAGTTAATGACATTTATCAAGCCAGATTAACAGACTGTCATGTAACCTTACTGGAGCAATTCCAGGCAAAAGCTTTTGCAACTGCTGCCATTCTTCAGGGAGATCAACTTTGGGGAGTCATTGCCGCCTACCAAAATACCTCACCCAGAGAGTGGCAATCTTATGAAGTCGAATCACTGACCAAAATCGGCACACAAATTGGTGTGGCACTGCGACATCATAAGTTGCTGGCATACGCTCAGTACCAAGCAGAGCAACAAAAGACATTAACTAGTGTGATTACTCGAATTCGGGAGTCTCTAGATTTAGATACAATTTTCCAAACTACTGTCACCGAAGCACGGAAAATGCTGCAAGCAGACAGAGTGGCAGTCTTTCGTTTTGACCCTCAAAAAGATTGGGAAGGAGAATTTATTTCTGAGGATTTTGTACCTGAGTGTAACTCGGTAATGGCAGAAAAAGTTTATGATCATTGCTTCGGTGAAAACTTTGCATCCCTTTACGTCCAAGGTCGAGTAAATGCGATCGCTGATATTTATCGAGTGGATACGTTTTCAGGTTGCTACGTCCAAATCCTAGAAAAATTTCAAGTGCGGGCAAATATGATTGCGCCTCTATTAAAAAAAGGTGAACTTTGGGGATTGCTATGTATTCACCAATGCACCGCTCCTCGTCACTGGCAACCCTCTGAAATTGAATTTGCCAGTCAAATAGCCGAGCAACTAGGAGTCGCATTAAAACAGGATTCTTATTTTAAGCAAGTTCAAATGCAAGTTGTCCAGTTAGCAGAAGCCACGGAACGCGAGAAAGCAATGGAACGGCAAGAATTGCTAGCTGCAACCGTTGATAAAATTCGCCAGTCACTCGATATTAAAACTATTTTTAGAACCACTACTCAGGCTGTGCGAGAGTTGCTGGAAGTTGAGCGAGTTGCAATTTACCGCTTTAACCTGGATTGGAGCGGTAAATTTGTGGCAGATTCTTTTAAAGATGGATGGAAACCTGTTCCACAAGCCCAACCAATAATTGTAAAAACCTTTGCGGACACAGACGACGATAATAAGCTTCCACGCAACGAAACCTTTGTTCCCATTCGACAAGGTGAAAAATTATGGGGATTATTAGTTGCTTATCAAAATTCACAACCGCGTTATTGGAAAGAGGAAGAAATCAATTTATTAGCTCAAGTAGCTGTGCAATTTGGAATTGCGATTCAGCAAGCGGAATTACTCGAACAAACCAAACGTCAAACCTCAGAATTAACTCAAGCCCTACAAGAATTAAAACAAACTCAGACCAGGCTAATTCAGGGTGAAAAAATGGCAGGCTTA
>CAZZZY010000039.1:0-4419 GCA_964658545.1 uncultured Acetobacteraceae bacterium
TGTACTCTCTGTAATATTCTCGCGGTTGTGGTGGCAGTAATCCTTCAAGGTTTTTAAACACAATGCCATCCTTGCTATGAGGGTAAGAACCGCCTACGGAAATAAATTATTATACAAAATATATAATTAAATTTTATTAGCTAATAAATACTTAAACACTAATGTTTTTACTGAAACAACTTCCCTACCTAAAATATATGGGCTGATGGCGATCGCAATTATTTGTCTACCTGAAGTGTCCAGCATTCGCTAAACTCAGAATTGCTGCGTTATTCCTCATCATGTCCGATTCCCAAACTGTTAGTGCTGCTGTTGCCAAACTCTACAATACCTACCCCTTTCCGCCGGAAGCTCTGTTGGATGAACCACCTCCAGGCTACAACTGGCGCTGGAATTGGCTAGCTGCTCATAACTTCTGCACAGGTCAAAAACCTCAAAAGCAAGATATTCGGATTTTAGATGCAGGTTGCGGTACTGGTGTGGGTACAGAGTACCTAGTTCACCTCAATCCTCAAGCTTCTGTTGTGGGAATTGACCTCAGTACTGGCGCTTTAGCTGTAGCAAAAGAACGTTGTCAGCGTTCAGGGGCTACCCGCGTGGAATTTCATCACCTCAGCTTGTTTGACGTGGAACAGTTACCGGGTGAGTTTGATTTAATTAACTGCGTTGGCGTTTTGCACCATACCCCTGATCCCATTGGTGGTATTCAAGCTTTAGCGAAGAAGTTAGCCCCAGGCGGTTTGATGCACATTTTTGTGTATGGGGAATTGGGACGCTGGGAAATTCAACTCATGCAAAAAGCGATCGCACTTCTTCAAGGTGACAAAAAAGGCGACTACCGCGATGGTGTCCAAGTCGGACGACAAATATTTGCCTCTCTACCAGAAAATAACCGAATTGTCAAATACGATAAACAACGCTGGTCGTTAGAAAACCACAAGGATGAACACTTTGCGGATATGTACGTTCATCCCCAAGAAATTGACTACAACATTGAGACGCTGTTTGAATTAATTGATGCTTCGGGATTGGAGTTTATTGGTTTCTCGAATCCGAGTTTCTGGGATTTGGAGAGGCTTTTGGGGAAAGCACCGGAGTTAGTAGAACGGGCAAAAGGATTAAGCGATCGCCAGCTTTATCGTCTGATAGAATTACTAGATCCAGAAGTAACTCATTACGAGTTTTTCCTCGGTCGTCCTCCCTTAGTTAAAGCCGACTGGTTAGACAATAAGGCTTTATTAACAGCCATTCCCGAACTTAATCCTTGTATTGAAGGATTTCCCAGTCAATGTTTCTTTAATTACAATTACCAAATTGTTAATTTATCTGTAGCAGAGTCTGAATTTATGCAAAAGTGTGATGCAAATTCTACAGTTGCAGAGATTTTGGCAGGTGTGCAACTGGGATTAGATGAAGTAAGAAAACTTCTTCAGCAGCAGTTGATTTTATTGACACCTGCTTAATTTTAGACTTGACTTTCATCCTGTTTACTTTTTTACTCAGCACTATTTTGGCGAGGAGCGATCGCCCATCACCACTTTTGGTAAATTAATGTAGATTAGGAAAGTGCCCAACAAACGGGTATTCTACATCCCAAAAGTTGGAATTTTCTGAATTCAGCAGTGGTGCTATGTTTAATGACAAGCCGTTACTCTCCGATTTCTGATTTGCGGTATGCCTATACACTCCTCAAGCACCAGTTGATTTGATTGACACCCGATTAATTCAAACACCAAGATGCCATGTAACGACTTTGGAGGACAATAATCCACTCAAAAAAGCTGGAATTGGAAGAAATTTTGAATTTTTAGGCAGCGATTATTGATTATTCACCTACACAGTCTCTTACCTCATCAGGCGCTCTCTCGCTTCTGGGAACGCGATTTTACTGACTGTCTAACGTTGCCAAGAAGTTAATTGTTTTTTCCTAAAGTATTGTTACCGCATCGTGATATGATTCAGCTGACTGAATGTGCAGTCATCATAATTTAGCTGTACTGGTTTCGAGTCTCGTGAGCTTGTCAGACGAATCAATTGCGCCCACTCCGACAACGCAACAAGATGCTAAAACTGGTTCTGGAGATACAGAATCAGGTAACTCTATGGAAGAGTTTTATCAACTCTTCCAGCGATTGTTGGTAATCACGCTTGTCTTGACGGGGGTTATTTTTATCTCTGTGTGGATTTTTTATTCCTTAAACATTGCCCTAAATTATTTAATTGGGGCGTGTACAGGTGTGGTTTACTTAAAAATGTTGGCTAGAGACGTTGAGCAGCTAGGTAGTGAGAAAACCAGTTTGAGCAAAACTCGTTTTGCTCTATTTATGGGAGTCATGATCGTGGCAACTCAATGGCGTGAGCTACAGATTTTGCCCATATTTTTGGGATTTCTAACTTACAAAGCCACGCTCCTCGTCTATATGGTGCAAATTGCGTTCATTCCTGATTCTTAAAAAGTCAGGCTCACAAAGATAGTAATCCCATCCTCGCTCTTTGGGGAAAACGCTTGAAGAATGCAAATGCTTAGTGTCTTAAACGCCTTTAATTCTTTTCCCCTCGCCGAATTAGAAGTAGGTCATCATCTCTACTGGCAATTGGGCAATCTTAAAATTCATGGGCAAGTTTTTCTCACCTCATGGTTTGTGATTAGCATTTTAGTAGTGGCTTCAATCGCTGCTACTCGCAACGCACAAAGAATTCCCCAGGGCATCCAAAATTTGATGGAATACGCCCTAGAATTTATTCGTGGTTTGGCGAAAGACCAACTCGGTGAGAAAGAGTACCGCCCTTGGGTACCATTTATTGGCACATTGTTCTTGTTTATTTTCGTATCGAACTGGTCAGGAGCGCTAATTCCCTGGAAGCTCATCAAGCTACCTTCGGGCGAATTGGCCGCTCCCACCAATGACATCAATACGACTGTTGCATTGGCACTGCTGACATCCTTGGCGTACTTTTACGCAGGGTTTAGCAAGCGGGGTTTAGGCTACTTTAAGAAATATATAGAGCCAACACCCATTCTATTGCCGATCGCAATTCTTGAAGATTTCACCAAGCCACTCTCCCTAAGCTTCCGTCTATTTGGTAATATTTTGGCGGATGAACTGGTAGTAGCGGTACTGGTACTGCTAGTTCCTCTATTTGTACCTCTGCCTGTAATGGCCTTGGGTTTATTTACCAGTGCCATTCAAGCCCTGGTTTTCGCCACCCTAGCCGGAGCATACATTCATGAGGCAGTGGAGGGACATGGCGGAGAAGAACATGAGGAGCATTAAACTTCTCAGTTGATAGCACAGTCAAGAAGAGCATATTCGCTCAAAAAAACATCGCAAAGCGCGAGGAATTTGGTGAAAACCACCTTTCTAATCGTTAACGTACTTTTGTTAGTTTTGTAATCAAAGCAAGGAAAATCAAAATGGATCCATTAGTTCAGGCTGCTTCAGTTCTCGCTGCTGCTTTAGCGATTGGTTTAGCTGCAATTGGCCCTGGTATCGGTCAAGGTAACGCTGCTGGACAAGCAGTAGAAGGTATTGCTCGTCAACCTGAAGCAGAAGGAAAAATTCGCGGTACTCTGCTATTAACCTTGGCATTCATGGAATCCTTGACTATCTATGGTCTAGTAATTGCCTTGGTATTGCTGTTTGCTAACCCCTTCAGCTAATACCTGAAAATTTTTGTGAGTGTGGAGACGTGAATCATCACGCCTCTGCAATCAAAATATTTTGGGTATCTTAATAGTTTTAATGTTCAGTTGACCCTTGTTGGCTATGGGTCTCTAAAATATGAAAGGTTGGATGACGTTGCTAGCCATGAAAACTGCTACTCCAGCCAAAGAGGAGACAAATGTTTGATTTCGATGCTACCTTGCCCTTCATGGCATTGCAATTCCTGCTATTAGCAGCTTTGTTGAATGCAATTTTCTATAAGCCACTGACCAAGGTACTAGACGATCGCGATAATTATATCCGAACGAATACCCTTGAGGCGCGGGAAAGCTTGGCTAAAGCCGAGCGCTTGGCTACCGAATATGAGCAGCAACTCGCAGACGCTCGCAGACAATCGCAAGCTACCGTAGAAGCCGCTCAACTTGAAGCTAAGAAAATTACTGCCGAGAAAATTGCTGAAGCCCAAAAAGAAGCCCAGTCTCAACGAGAACAAGCTTCTATTGAAATAGAACAACAAAAGCAAGCGGCTTTTCGTACCTTAGAGCAACAAGTTGATGCTCTAAGCAGACAGATTCTAGAAAAACTATTGGGGCCAACTCCAGTTAGATAAACTAACTAGACTGGTTCCGTGTAAAGCATACGCGCAACTGGGCCCCTAGTCCAGAGCGCAAAATTTAAGTGTCAAAAAAAGGCACTTTTTCCCTTCTGGGAAAAGATACTTAAATTTCCTTCCCTACGGGGAAAGATACTTAGA
>CAZZZY010000039.1:4429-16632 GCA_964658545.1 uncultured Acetobacteraceae bacterium
AAAATACATTAGATTTCCCTTCGGGAAAATACAACGGATTAGCAAGCGAGCAGCGCACTTGTAAATGGGTATCATGGGGACATTCTTATTACTTGCCGCAGAAGCGAACGCTGTTCACTCTGAATTGACAGAAGGCGCAGCAGAAGGTGGTTTCGGTCTAAACCTAGACATTTTTGAAACCAATCTGATTAATCTAGCGATTCTGATTGGCATACTATTCTACTTCGGACGTAAGGTTTTAAGCAATATCCTGAACGAGCGACAATCCAATATTGCCACCGCAATTCAGGAAGCAGAAGGGCGTTTAAAAGAGGCAAAGACTGCCCTTTCCCAAGCGCAAGAGCAGTTGAAGCAATCTCAAGCTGAAGCAGAACGTATTCGCCAATCGGCTGTAGAAAACGCTCAAAAAGCGAAAGAAGGCTTGTTAGCGAAAGCAGCACAAGACGTAGAACGCTTAAAACAAACAGCAGCAGCAGATTTAAACACCGAAACCGAGCGAGCGATCGCTCAACTACGGCAACGAGTTGCTACACTAGCATTGCAAAAAGTCGAATCACAACTTAAAGGCGGGATTGCCGACGATGCTCAACAAGGTTTAATCGATCGCAGCATCGCACAACTGGGAGGCAATGTATGACAAGTCAAGTAGCGACAGCCGAAGTAGCCCAGCCTTATGCACAGGCGCTTTTGTCAATAGCGCAATCGAAAAATTTGACAGAAGAGTTCGGAGAAGATGCACGGACTTTTCTAGGACTGCTCAGGGCAGACAAACAGCTACATAACTTCTTCAGCAACCCGTTTATTCAGTCTGAGAACAAAAAAGCTCTCATCAAACAAATACTCGGTGAAGGCGCTAACCCCTACTTACGCAACTTTTTGTTGGTGCTAGTAGACAAACGCCGCATTGCATTCTTGGAATCGATTTTTCAACAATATCTGGCGCTGTTGCGGCAGCTGAATCAAACCGTATTAGCGGAAGTAATTTCAGCCGTTCCCCTCACAGAAGCTCAACAGCAGGCAATCACAGAAAAAGTGATTGCCATCACTAATGCTCGCCAGATAGAACTCGAAACCAAGGTAGATAGTGAATTAATTGGTGGCGTGATTATTAGAGTAGGCTCACAGGTAATTGATGCCAGTATTCGGGGTCAACTGCGCCGCCTTTCATTACGCTTAACTAATAGCTAGAAAGTTAAGAGTTAGGAGAGACGCGATTAATCGCGTCTGTTAGGAGTTAAGTAAATAGTAATTTATTTTAACTTTTAACCTTTGCTTTTTTAACTCAGCACGAGCTAACATCACTCAGCACTGAATTCAGTCTCGAAAGCAAACAAGATAGACACATGAGTATATCAATTAGACCTGACGAAATTAGTAGCATTATCCAACAACAAATCGAGCAATACGATCAAGAGGTCAAAGTTGCTAACGTTGGTACTGTTCTTCAAGTGGGTGACGGTATTGCCCGGATCTATGGTCTAGAAAAGGCTATGTCTGGGGAACTCTTAGAATTTGAAGATGGCACAATTGGCATCGCCCAGAACTTAGAAGAAGATAACGTGGGCGCGGTGCTTATGGGTGAAGGGCTGGAAATTCAAGAAGGTAGTTCTGTAACCGCTACTGGTAAAATTGCCCAAGTACCCGTAGGAGAAGCCTTAATTGGACGAGTTGTAAACGCTTTGGGTCTTCCCATCGATGGTAAGGGAGAGATAAAGTCCTCAGAAAGCCGTTTGATTGAATCTCCAGCACCAGGTATTATTGCCCGTCGATCTGTACACGAACCCATGCAAACGGGGATTACAGCAATTGACTCAATGATTCCCATCGGTCGTGGTCAACGGGAATTGATTATTGGCGATCGCCAAACCGGTAAAACTGCGATCGCCATCGACACCATCATCAACCAAAAATCAGAAGATGTAGTTTGTGTATACGTTGCGATCGGTCAAAAAGCTTCCACTGTCGCTAACGTGGTGCAGACATTGCAAGAAAAAGGCGCAATGGATTACACCGTCGTCGTCTTTGCTAGCGCCAGTGAACCAGCAACCCTACAATACCTAGCTCCCTACACAGGCGCAACTATTGCTGAGTACTTTATGTACAAAGGCAAAGCTACTCTGGTAATTTACGACGACCTTTCCAAACAAGCCCAAGCTTATCGCCAAATGTCCCTCTTGCTACGTCGCCCACCAGGACGCGAAGCTTACCCCGGAGATGTATTCTACATTCACTCTCGTTTGCTAGAAAGAGCAGCAAAGCTGAGTGACGAATTAGGTAAAGGCAGCATGACCGCCCTACCAATCATCGAAACCCAAGCTGGTGACGTATCAGCATACATCCCCACCAACGTAATTTCCATTACCGATGGTCAGATATTCCTGTCTTCTGACTTGTTTAACGCTGGTATCCGTCCGGCTGTAAACCCTGGTATTTCGGTATCCCGTGTGGGTTCTGCGGCGCAAACCAAGGCAATGAAAAAAGTTGCCGGTAAAATTAAATTGGAACTAGCCCAATTTGACGACCTGCAAGCCTTCGCCCAATTTGCTTCTGACTTAGATAAAGCCACTCAAGACCAGTTGGCGCGTGGTCAACGGTTACGCGAACTTCTCAAACAGCCACAAAATTCGCCACTCTCAGTATACGAGCAAGTAGCAATTTTGTATGCAGGTATTAATGGTTACTTAGATGATGTACCTGTAGATAAAGTTACCACCTTTACCCAAGGTCTGCGGGAGTCCTTAAAGGGTGGTAAATATGCCCAAGGAGTACAAGCTTCTAAAGCATTAGGTGACGCAGAAGAAGCAGCGTTGAAGGAAGCGCTTACCGAATACAAGAAGACCTTCAAAGCTACAGCGTAATTAAAGTTAGAAGTGAAGAGTTAAGAGTTAAAAGTTAATGAAAGACTCCTAACTCTTAACTCCTAACTCAGCACTCAGCACTCCTAACGCCCAATGCCCCAATCCAATTGTTACCAAATACCACTTTATGACTCTGAGGATTGTAGCAATTGACACGAAACAATGAGGCTAATGAATGCCAAGATCAAGAAAAGGATGCCCCAAGGATATTAAAAGTACTATGCCAGAATTACACCAATCAATTGCCCAGCATTACCACGAACGGACTAAATATAACCCTGAGACTCTTGCCTCCAAAACTCAGCAGTTAGACTTGACTAAACAGCCAGTGCCTTTCAAAGAGTACAAAATTGGTTCTACTTTTGATCTCAAACCCTATATCCAAGAAAAACCAGAGAGATTTGCTAATAACCCAGATGCTCAATGGTGGCAAAGACTTTCACGGTTGCTGTTTCGCAGCTATGGCTTGACGGCGAGAATGCCTTCTATGGGTAGTACGGTGTATTTACGTGCTGCTCCCAGTGCGGGCGGATTATACCCTGCTGAAGTGTATGTGGTTTCCCGTGGCACAACGTTATTACCACCTGGTCTGTATAACTACCAGTGTCGGACTCATTCTCTGATGCATTATTGGGAAAGTGATGTTTGGCAAACTCTGCAAGCAGCTTGTTTCTGGCATCCTTCCCTAGAAAATACTCAATTAGCGATTATTGTCACTGCGGTATTCTATCGTTCTGCGTGGCGCTATGAAGATCGGGCTTATCGCCGGATTTTTCTAGATACGGGACACCTGTTGGGCAATATCGAATTGGCTGGTGCGATTACTGACTTTCGCCCCCACTTAATTGGTGGCTTTGTGGATGAATCGGTAAACGATCTGCTTTATATCGATCCGCAACAAGAAGGTGCGATCGCTGTCTTACCTCTGGCAGACTTGTTAGATATCAATCAAAATTTGCCATTGGGATGCACTGCTTTACCTTCCGCTACCGAAACCAGTTATCCCCAAATCCCTGATGGTGAATTACTGACATATTTCCATCAACACACCCAGATTCAATCAGGGATCACTGGCAATCTCAATCTACCAACTATTAAACAAGAAAGATCCTTGGAGGATAAATATAACTTTCCTTTCTGTTTGAAAATTCCCACTAATACCACACCGATAAACTGGGGACAAAAGCTGTCAGAACTGGAAATAACTATGTACAAGCGACGCTCTACCCGCGCTTATAATGGTGATGATTTAACTTTCGATGAATTGAAAAGTTTGCTCGATTTCACTTACCAACCGCAAAATTACATCGACCAAAGTTTAGATATTTATCCAGACTACTTTGATTTGAATTTAATAGAAACATTTATTGCTGTTTGCGGAGTTAAAGGACTGGAAGCAGGTTGTTACTATTACGCGCCCAAAGCCCAAGAATTACGCCAAATTCGGTTTAAAAATTTCCGGCGAGAGTTACATTTTCTCTGTTTGGGACAAGAATTAGGGCGGGATGCAGCAGCAGTGTTGTTTCATACAGCCGATCTGAAAGCTGCGATCGCCCAATATGGCGATCGCGTTTACCGTTACTTACATCTAGATGCTGGTCATTTGGGACAACGCCTGAATTTAGCCGCAATACACCTAAATGTGGGCGTTAGTGGTATCGGTGGATTCTTTGATGACGAAGTAAATGAAGTTTTGGGTATCCCTGCTGATGAAGCTGCTCTATATATCACTACATTGGGACGCCCAAGATAAAACTTTGCGTCAGTTCTATAGTAATCCGATTTGATTTGGAGAAAAAATCCAAGTATGTGTAGGGGAGCCAAGTGCGTTGCGGAGGTTCCCGACGCTCGTTCGCCCTTGGCTTCTCCCAAGGGCAAACGAGCGTCCCTTGCGCGTCTCTAAGAGTTGCCATGCCGAAGGCATTATACCAATTCACAAAAACTCTGATACAGAGATACAGATAGGTTTCTCGTAAGGGCATGGCAATGCCATGCTCCTACCAATGTATTTGTATCATTATTAAAGTTAAATGGTATTACCTCTCGTTCGCGTAGCGTCTCCGACAGGAGAAGAGAAGGCAATACGGCAGCGCTATCCGTTGTAGCAACTGGCGTTGTGTTATCACCGAGAGTCCGGTACCAAAGTCTTCGGATGGTGCGTTATTACATATACTGCTTATATAATTACAGGCTCCACAACTTTTCGTTATATTGCCGTTCATAAACTAACCTAAAGTCTAATTTAGTTCCTGACTTTTCACATTATGTGGAAAAGCTCACGAAAAACTTAACTTTTTTAAATAATTTACTACCAGTAATTCCGACAATTTTTGTGGGAGCAAGTCGAGAGATAATGTCAGCAGAAAGAGAAGAAAGGGCAACAACTCTTTTTGCTGATCCTGTTGGTAATTGCTGAGAGTTTATGTTTGTCGTCTCAGTAGGACTTGTGACTTTTGTTTGTGGCTGCTGAGTGTTCGCAGTCGTGCAAGCAGCTAAAACTATACTCATTAAAAATGCTAAAGCAGATAATATCCAACGACGATGCATATTAAAATTCATTACTATATAATTCGATACACGTTGCCTACAATTATCTAAATTGGGGTTGATGATGATTGTGTCCATTTACCGGTAGATATGTCTAACCATCCCTTGAACGTTGCAAGATCAACATTATTTTTGCGGTGTCTATTCGCTGTTGTTTTCACTAGTAGTTCGCTGCTCCCCAACTTTGGAAGCGAAGCAGCAAGGGCACAAGTAGCCCAATATTGTCAGTTATCATCAGGGGCGGCGAAAGAAAAAGAAAACTTACGTTTATCAGCCCTCAAAGGCAATGAAAATGCTCAAACGCACTATCAAAACATAGTACAAGAACAAGCACAGGAATTACACGAGTGCCGCACTCGGACTTGGCCGCAAATCCAAGCCATTTGGTTGCGCTTGTATCCCTGTGACCTTCAGCCAGGAACAATTGATCAGATTATGGATCGAATTGTTAACCGTGGCTATAACCAAGTTTATTTGCAAGTATTTTACGACGGGCAGGTTTTATTGCCAGTTACAGCTAATCCGACGGTTTGGCCTTCTGTGATTCGCACTCCAGGGGCAGAAAATGCTGACTTACTCGCCACCGCTATCAAAAAAGGTCGGCAACGCGGTTTGAAGGTCTATGCCTGGATGTTTACTATCAATTTCGGCTATACTTACGCCCAACGCCCAGATAGAGAAAGTGCGATCGCTCGCAATGGCAAAGGTCAAACAAGCCTATATGTCGTAGATAACGGTTCTCAAGTATTTATCGACCCCTACAACTTGCAAGCAAAACGCGACTATTACCAATTAGTCCAAGAAATTTTGCGCCGTCGCCCAGATGGTTTGCTATTCGACTATGTGCGCTATCCCCGCCAAGCCGGAAGTGATTCCATCGCCACGAAAGTTTCAGATTTATGGCTATTTAGTCCTGCAACCCAAGAAGCTTTATTTAAACGGGCACAAAATTACAAAGGGCTGGACTTGATTCGGCGCTTTTTGAGTAAGGGATTTGTCACCACCGGAGATATAGCGGAAGTTGATAAACTTTATCCCCAAGAGGGCGAACCCCTCTGGCAAGGACGCACTCTCCAAGCAGCCGAAAAATCAATCCTACCTGCAACTGATAGACAGCCGCTTTTACAATGGGAGTTGTGGCAGCTTGCTGTTGCCCACGCTATGCAAGGAATTCTAGATTTTGTCGCCCTAGCCAGTTACCCAGCAAAGCAGCAAGGAATTCCCACAGGAGTGGTGTTTTTCCCTGAAGGCAACCAAACTGTAGGACAAGGATATGATTCCCGTTTGCAACCTTGGGATCGCTTCCCCACTACACTAGAGTGGCATCCTATGGCTTATGGGATTTGCGGTGATGTCAGTTGTATTGTGGCGCAAGTGCAACGAGTTTTGAGTATGGCAAAACCGGGTACGCAGATTATCCCAGCTTTAGCTGGTCAGTGGGGAAAATCCGTCAATAATCGTCCATCCCTAGAAGCGCAAATGCAGGCACTTCACCAATTCGCCCCCCAACTGAAAGGAGTTAGCCATTTTGCCTATTCTTGGCAATATCCTGAAAGTGATAACGATCGCAAATTTTGTCGCACTCGGTAAACAGCAGAATTCAGGAGCGGAGCCGGAGACGCTCCGCCTCCGGTCAGAATTTAGAAGGAAAATTCCCCTCATTTCCCTTATTCCCCACTAATTGATTCTGAATTCTTTATCTTCTTCAATTAAGTTAAAGCCAAGTCCTCTGGTGTATTACAGTTAAACAGCATTTCTGGTTGTGCTAAGGGCAAAACTTCTACAGAATATTGTCGCAGCCACTGTTGAAACGATCGCCCCCCTTGGTTGATAAACTCTAAAAGTTGTGGCAAACAACGACGGCGATAAAAACCACACAGAGGTTCCCAGCCTTTAGGATGATCCGCTAAAGCTGCGATCGCATTATCCCCCACACTATCAAGTTTAGTTACCCAATGTTCCAACACCTCAACCCGCAACCTCGGTAAATCGCAAGCTAGCAACAGCACCCATTCTGTCTGTACTTCGGCTAGTCCTTGGGCAAAACCAACTAAAGGCCCCTGGGATATAGATTCTCCAGACAAAGGTACTTCTCGGATAAATTGGCAACCAGGCGAAAGCAAGTCTTGATAGCGTTCTGGCCAAGGAGTGATTATATAAACACTATCGGTACAGCTTTGAGCAATCCTACAAACTCGCTGTAACAACGGTATTCCTTCAATGGAAATCAAGGCTTTATCCTGACCCATCCGAGAACTCTTACCACCGGCTAAAATAATGGCGGTTAATTTGCTACATGAGTTAATGGTCATTCGTCAAAAAAATAGAGGGTAAAAAACGAGTCAAACTAAATTAACCCCAAATGCTGAAAGTAGAATAAATTTATTCTCCACTTAAACCCCATCATGGCTATCCAAGAACTCGAACAACAACTCCTTCAGCTTTCCCCCAACGATAAACTGTACATCATTCAACTCCTTGCCCAAAGCCTGACCACACACAACAACACCCAACTAGATCAACCAAGCAAACTCTCAGATTTTTTCCGTCAATCCCCCCTAGCTGAACTCACCGAAGAACTAGACCTCAGTCGAGATGGAAGCCTTAAGAGCGATGCCTTCACTCCATGAATTACCTCCTTGATACCTGCCTGATTTCCGAACTTGTTGCCAAACAACCAAATCAACAAGTTTTAGATTGGTTAGATGCCCAAGTGCCAGAAACACTTTACCTTAGCGTTATCACAATTGGCGAAATCGCTAAAGGGATCAGCAAAATTACTGCATCTAAGCGGAAAGAATCTCTAACAACTTGGCTGAATGAAACCCTACCCGATCGCTTTCAACAAAGAATTTTAAGTTTAGATGTCTCAACAATGGTGTTGTGGGGAAATTTAGTTGGGCAACTAGAACAGAATGGACGACCTCTACCTCTCATGGATTCTATTATTGCAGCGATCGCAATTCATAATTCTTTATCACTTGTAACCCGTAACGAAAAAGATTTTGCTGGGACAGGAGTTGTAATTGTTAATCCTTGGTCTGTTTAGGCTTATTACTAGAAATAAAACTATTTCACGCCCTCACCTGACTTTTGTCCACTTGCTGCAATAAATGTTCTACACTTTCTGCTGGTGCCAGACACTTCAAACCTTGGCAAACTAACCCAACGCTTCCCTCTGGTAAATCCGATGTGATGGCAAACACAGCCGTTGGCAGAAACTTGGGGATCAGCGAGTTTATTTGCTCAGTGGTGCTGCGAATCAAGGTAGAATTCCGATACCAATCCAAGGCTGTAAATAAACTGGGACAGGCTTGGGGAGTGCGATGCATCACACTTTTAAAAGCTTTCAAACCAAGTTCCGCTAAATCCAAATAATCTAGATTATCGGTGAGTAAAGCCAGACGCACAAGGTTAGCGATCGCAATTCCATTCGCTGAGGGTGTAGCATTATCCGTGTAACTCCGCTCTTTGACAATTAAATCTTGACTAGAATCGCTTGATGTGTTATTATAACCACCTAATTCCACACTCCAGAGAAATTCATTGAATTCATCTTGGATAGCGATCGCTTTTTCTAACCATTGCTTCTGCTCAGGGTTGGAAGCTTGTAAATCCAAGAGAGCTTTCACAAAAAAGGCGTAATCTTCAGATTGGGCTAAAACTGTTGGTTCGCCTTGATAGTTGAGTCGCTGAAAACGCCCATCTACAAATTGGTTTTCCAGGATAAACTTCGCCGCTCGTGCTGCTAATTCCAGATATAGTGGTTGTTGGAAAACGCCAGCAGCCTTAGCCAGCCCAGAAATCATTAAACTATTCCAGGCGACAATCATCTTCGTATCTGTCACCGAGGGAATACGACCTGGCCAGTTAGTGGTTTTTGCTTCCTGGTTGTTACGAGCCGGGGGAAAGGTTTGTAGTAACTCAGAATTAACGCCATAGCGAACAATAAACAGCTTACTTAGTGCAGTTTCTAGCGTTGCACTCAGTTTACCTGAATTCTTTCTTTGTAAAACGTTACGTCCTTCAAAGTTACCGTTAGGGGTAAAAATAAATTGTTGTTGTAATTCCGTTAATTCTTCAGGCGTTAACAGTTGTTGTACTTCGCTGTAACTCCAAACATAAAAAGCTCCTTCTTCTGGTTCTACTGCCGTGGCTTGGGTGAAGCTATCGGCATCTTGAGAAGCATAGAAGTAACCTTCTGGTGCGGTCATTTCCCGCTTCAGCCATTGTACAGTACCAGCGATCGCTCTTTCAAATGCTGGTTCTTGTATTCCTGCACTCCATAAATTTCCTAGATACTCCACAATTTGTCCATTGTCGTAGAGCATCTTTTCAAAATGCGGTACTGTCCAAGTGGGGTCAACAGTATAGCGATGAAAACCACCACCTACATGGTCATAAATCCCACCCAGCGCTAAATCTAGTCCCCTCTGGGTACAAACTTGCTTGCCATCATGGCGAGATTCAAAATTAAATCGAGTTCCCCGCAATGCTAATTCTGTATAGGGAATCATCGGAAAGCTATTGCCAGATTGATTAGGAGTAATGATCCCTGTACTGGTTTCCCAACCTTGGCGGAGTAATTCGTGGTCTTCAAGTTCGGTTGTTGTACCGTCTTGCAACACCGCAGACGTGAGCAGAGACTCAATAATTAAGGCTTTGCGTTGCTGTAATTCTACTTTTTCGGTGTCGTAATAACGGCGAAGGGCTTGCAACACCTGCAAAAATCCTGGACGACCATAACGCGGGTCTACAGGGAAATAAGTACCAGCGTAAAACGGCACTAAATCTTCTGGGGAAAGAAAAATATTCAAAGGCCAACCCCCTTGACCGCTCATCATCTGCAAAGCTTGCATATAGATGCTATCAAGGTCAGGTCTTTCTTCCCGATCGACTTTGATGGAAAGATAATTGGCATTCATGTAGTCAGCGATCGCAATATCAGAAAAAGCCTCGCCTTCCATAACAGTACACCAGTGGCAACTAGAGTAGCCAATGGAGAGAAAAATCGGTTTATTTTGCGCTCTTGCAGTTGCAAGTGCTTCGTCACACCAAGACCACCAATCAATTGGGTTTTCGGCGTGTTTGCGGAGATAGAGGCTCTTAGCTTCAGCAAGGCGATTAGTCATGATCAAATGCAAATAGTTGCCTTCTTTGCTCAGTCTACCTTGTTCCCAGGAGTGTTAGCCTAGACAGCTATTTATATGCAAGATCACCTGATGAGCAAGTTACACTTTGGGTAGGAGGTAGTAGTGTAACGTGGTGTGCAACTTTCTCTCAGACCTAACCCCCAACCCCTTCCCTACTAGCGTTGGGGAGCAAGAATCAAAGCCTCTCTCCCTTTGAGGGAGAGGTTTGGGGAGGGGTTCTAAAGATAAGTTGCACATAGCGTAGTGTATGTCTTTGATATCGCCGATACCTGTGTAAGTTGTGAAATATTTTTACTGAAAAGATCGCAATAGCAAGCTAACAATACTTGGTGGTGTTTCACGCACAGGTGATGCTGTCTTTGACTGAATCATAGTATTTGGGCTAAGTCCTGCTATCAGGTGGAGCAACAAGGTGATGATGGCGGCTTGTATAAGTTTTTCCAGCATGGCACGTCTCTCTCTGGTTGGATAGCATTTTCAATTAGGACTGGTTATTCTAAATACACCTCGTACTATCTATTTACTGAATCTAACAAAAATAACTTGATAATTGCTGAGGAAAATTATAAAAAAATGTTTAAAATGTTACTGAAAATTCACATAATTCCCTAAGCAAGTTGGTTGGATTTCGGTTATCAGTTTAATAACTATATCGCCAAATTTGTCTAGCAAATGCCGATATCTGGCGATAATTGGAGTTTTTTGATTTGTTCTTCCCTACATTCGGATATTCTCTTAGACACCTTTTGCTGCTAAAAAGTGCCCTTATACCAATTTTCTATGAAGGTGCACAGAATGAACTGGCTGAAATCCTTGCTAGATAAAGGAAATATTCGATGCAGCCTCACATAGAATTGGTATTAGAGGTTGAATCTATTGCAAAATAATCTTTTGTACTATTTTTTGGTAAAGCAAAACAATAAAGGTTTAAGTTATCTCCTTGAGAATAGTAGAGATGAGCCCCAGTTTCGTGCTGTCACCGATAAAATGTATTTAAAGTAGCCACAAACACGCTTCCATGATTCCTATCGTTATTGAACAATCGGGTCGAGGTGAACGCGCCTTTGACATCTACTCACGGCTGTTGCGTGAGCGCATCATCTTTTTGGGACAACAAGTTGACAACAACATTGCTAACTTGATTGTTGCCCAACTGCTGTATTTGGATGCTGAAGACCCGGAGAAGGACATTTATATGTACATCAATTCTCCCGGTGGTTCGGTGACGGCTGGTATGGGCATTTTTGACACTATGAAACACATTCGCCCTGATGTCTGTACAATTTGTACCGGATTGGCGGCGAGTATGGGCGCTTTCCTCCTCAGTGCTGGTGCTAAGGGTAAGCGGATGAGTTTACCCCATTCCCGAATTATGATTCATCAACCTCTAGGTGGCGCTCAAGGACAGGCGACTGATATTGAAATTCAGGCGCGGGAAATTTTGTACCATAAAAAGCGGCTAAATGACTATTTAGCTGACCATACAGGTCAACAAATTGAGCGCATTGCTGAAGATACTGAACGTGATTTTTTCATGTCACCAGAGGAAGCCAGGGAATACGGTTTGATTGACCAAGTGATTGACCGCCACGCTGCCGGTAGCCGCCCCGTAGTTGCTGTTGTTTAGTCATTAGTCATTAGTCAT
>CAZZZY010000040.1:0-16610 GCA_964658545.1 uncultured Acetobacteraceae bacterium
ACCACTCCAGACGCAGAGTACACAGAGAGAAGAAAAAAACGCTTAACCCAAGCGTCTTGAATTATAAGGGGGATGAGGAGGATGAGGAAGAAAATTCTCCCCCATCTCCCCATCTAGCCTGCACAAATAACCGAACCGATGAGGATTAATTAAAGTCAGGACTCACCTTTATGGGGCGGGCAATATACCTACCCTACAAGAGGTAACTGGATACTTGTTTATTTGGAAATCCCTTAACAGGTTACAGACTAGACATTACATCCCGTGCAACAGCTAAAGTCTGTTTAATGTCTTCTTCAGTGTGAGCAAAAGACGTGAACCCAGCTTCAAATTGAGAGGGTGCTAAGTAAACACCATGCTCTAACATTCCGCGATGGAAGCGTCCAAATTTAGCTGTATCAGACTTTTTCGCATCTTCGTAGTTATGAACTGGGCCAGAGGTAAAGAATAAGCCAAACATGGCGGTGATTTGACCGCCACAAGCCGCATGACCAGTTTCTTTGGCAATTTGCAGCAAACCATCTGCTAGCTTTTTAGTAATTCGGTCAAGAGACTCGTAAGTACCTGGCTTTTGCAGCAATTCCAAAGTCTTAATACCAGCAGTCATCGCCAAGGGATTACCAGAAAGTGTCCCAGCTTGATATACGGGGCCAGCAGGAGCAACCATTGACATAATATCTCGGCGACCGCCATAAGCTCCTACTGGCAAACCACCACCAATAACTTTGCCCAAGGTTGTTAAATCGGGAGTGATACCAAATTTTTCTTGAGCGCCACCGTAAGCAATGCGGAAGCCTGTCATCACTTCGTCAAATACCAATAAGGCTCCATGCTCGTGAGTCAGTTCCCGTAATCCTTCTAAGAAGCCAGCGTCAGGTGCAATAAATCCAGCATTGCCGACAACTGGCTCAAGAATAACGCCAGCAATCTCGTCGCGGTTTTCTTCAAACAAGGCTTTAACGGATTCTAGGTCATTGAAAGGCGCGGTTAGAGTGGTGCTAGTTGCTGATTTCGGTACTCCTGGTGAGTCTGGTAAACCAAGTGTGGCAACACCGGAACCTGCCTTCACTAGAAAGGTATCGGCGTGTCCGTGGTAACAGCCTTCAAACTTGATGATTTTGTCTCGTCTTGTGTAAGCCCGCATCAGCCGCAAAACTCCCATACAGGCTTCAGTTCCAGAGTTGACAAATCTGACCATTTCGATGCTGGGAACGGCATCGATAACCATTTCTGCCAAAACATTTTCTAGGACTGAGGGAGCGCCAAAACTGGTACCTTTTTCTAAAGCCTCATGCAAAGCTGCAATTACTTCTGGATGAGCATGACCGCAAATAGCTGGCCCCCAGGTGCCTACATAGTCTATATATTGGTTGCCATCTACATCCCAAATATATGCGCCTTTAACACGATCAAAAACGATGGGTTGTCCGCCTACAGATTTAAAGGCACGAACTGGAGAACTGACTCCTCCGGGCATGAGATTTTGAGCAGCAGCAAAGACTTCTTGTGATTTTGTTGTTTTAATTGTGGTATTTACCAAGGTTCTCTCCTAACAGTGGGCAATAAAAAGCTCTATCTTAGAATAGGGTTAAACAATGCTTAGAATTTCTATCCTATAGAATTAACTGAACTAAAAAAATAACAATATGTTATGAAGACTTGACTTGAGATATTCAAACTCGATTATTTGAAGCATATAACTCGGCGATTTATGAGTGTGGTGAAGCCTCAAGAGCCTCATAAAGTCGCCTTAAGTGGTATAAAGATGCAGTCTACTATTGAAAGGAATGCTCTTGTTTAGAGCTAGATAAGATAGTGGAATTCAAAAAAATCTGCTATTTGCCCTATTCAGAATGGTATCGTGAATCCATGAATGATTCTCATTAGAGCAAACTAGCTGGTATGTCTTCTAACGATTCGCGCTCATTGCATTACGCCATCCCTGTTGAGGAAATTCGCTACGATGAACGAGGTCTAGTGCCCGCAATTGTCCAAGATTATTTGGATGGTACTGTCCTAATGATGGCGTGGATGAATCAGGAGTCGTTACAAAAAACTCTGGAAACTGAAGAAACTTGGTTTTGGAGCCGTTCCCGGCAAGAATTATGGCATAAGGGGGCGACTTCGGGACATATTCAAAAGGTGCAGAGTATCCGTTATGACTGTGATAGTGATGCGCTGCTCATAGGGGTAGAGCAATTAGGAGATATTGCTTGCCACACTGGAGAACGCAGTTGCTTTCACCAAATAGAAGGGAAAATTGTCCCACCACCAGGGGATACATTGTCGCAATTGTTTCAAATAATATGCGATCGCCGCGACAATCCTACTGAAAGTTCTTATACCTGTAAATTATTCGCAGGTGGCGATAACAAAATTTTGAAAAAGATCGGTGAAGAAACCGCCGAGGTGGTAATGGCTTTTAAGGATGATGAAGCAGATGCGATCGCAGGTGAAGTGGCTGATTTGCTATATCATACTTTGGTTGCCTTAGCTCACCATCAAGTTGA
This sequence comes from uncultured Acetobacteraceae bacterium, assembly GCA_964658545.1. Lineage (GTDB taxonomy): Bacteria > Cyanobacteriota > Cyanobacteriia > Cyanobacteriales > Nostocaceae > Nostoc. The sequence goes on from CAZZZY010000040.1 coordinate 2,511, forward strand.
TTTAAAAGCGGTGTATCGTAAGTTGCAAGAACGTCGCCGATAGACGCAAAACACCTCAGACCAATCGCTAATCAACGAGTCGCACTATCCGTGGGCATCAATCACAAATAGTCATCGATAACTTCCAATGATCGCGATCAAAAATCCAGCAAGGGCAATTCCGATCGCTAACCCAAGATTATCAGCGAGATTGACAATCGCAAAAGTTTGGCGGCGATTGCTCGACTGGCTAGCCTCAGCAACAACAGCTTCAGGCGCCGGCCAATAGAAACCTATCCCTTGAGAAGCTGATTTCATAAGTTTAGATGTCATGGTTTGGTGATATTTTTGTAATTCTTATCATTGGCTGCTATTTTTCTCACTCATTCCACAGGGTTTCCACAGGGATTTTAGCAGTTTTCCACAGCTTGACTACGAACTAATGGGCTTCTTACCGTCTGACTGGGGATTGTTAATTAACAGTGCCAAGGAACTTCAAGGACTGAGTTTTTATAAAGTAAAGTAACGAAATATAGACTCTAATGCTGATTATTTCGTTCGCATTTATTTTTTATACAATCGTTTTTAACATTTCGCAGCATTGACAAACCCACCCCCTCTTGGCGCACAATGATTCGGCTTGCTTTTGTAATTCGTTCAACCGTTGGCATCAAATGTGTAAAATATATTACCACCAGATGTGGGCGCAGATTGTCGGGCTAGCAAAAGAGTGGTGAGTAAGCCTGATTGCCGCCTCACCGCAAGCAACTTGTCCCTCTTGATTATCCTCATAGGAGGAAAATCTCATGAAATCAACGGTTAGCATCTTTACAGAAATTCCCGAAACACTCCACGAATCCTTAAAAAACTACTTAGAAACCCATCCCGATTGGGATGAAAACAGGGTATTGACGGCGGCACTATCATTGTTTTTACTCCAAAATGGAGATAGCGATCGCCGTGCTGCCCGAGTCTATCTGGAAACTTTATTCCACCACTCCTCAGTAGAAACGCCCAGTATCGATTCACCCGCAACAGCTAATCTATTAGACACCCCATAGGTACTGGTATGAAGGGCGTTATTCTGGCTCATGTCCTGATGTAGGCACGGTATCTGGAAAACCTCTCTCTAAATCTCTCTTCCTTAAAGGAAGAGAGACTTTGAATTTTCCCCCTTCCCGTGTCGGGAAGAGGGTTAGGTTTTTCATAGGCTTTTCCACATAACGTGAAAACTCAGCTCATGTTCTGATGTAGGCACGGTAAACTGTGCCTCATCAATGGGATATTAACCCAATAGCGATCGATCATATCGGGGCAATATTACAATAAAAAAGATCAGTAGATTCTGATCTTTAAAAAGGTTCCAACTGTAATTACTAATTCGTAATAAAACCGATAGCGCTGCCGTATTGCCTGCGGTATGGCAACTCTTAGAGACGCTGTTCGCTAACGCGAAAGAGCGAGTCCCCGACCTCTACAGGTTGTAAAATTACGGATGGGGATTTAGACCCCACCCATAACGTAATTACCGAAAAAAGGCAGATAGCAGTTCCAATACTTTATTGAAGTAGAACTTAAGTATATTCACTGTCCGTAAGTACTTGTTACATAGCGGTTTTATTTTGGATAAGCTGATGTGCAGCTAGATTGTAGAAGACGAAAACGTAAAATTATTGTAGTGCGGGCATCTTGCCCGCGTCCCATATACAAATTAAGTGCGCAACAGCTTATAAACTCCATCCTAAGCACCGTTACATCTACCAAAACGGTCAGATCCAAAGAAATATTTTCCAGTGCATTTTCTCGACTATCCACTGTCTTAAAACGATAAACTAATATCTCAAATAACTGCCTGTTCTGTATTTGAGGAATATTTAACTCTTTGGATTGTCTAAATTTATTTTTTACTAAAGCCAAAGAAATTCACTAATTGCTCCCCCAAGAGTTTATAGTCAAGAGTTAAAAAACTCTAGACTATAAACTCAGGATTTGGCTTCCAAGTTTTGAGGGTGAGCAGGAGATTCAAACTTATACCCTACGCCGCGGACAGTTTGAATTAATGCTGGCTGACTAGCATCAATTTCAATCTTTTTGCGAATTTGACCAATATGTACATCTACAACCCGTTGATCGCCGACATATTCATAGTCCCACACCTCTTGGATTAGTTCTGCACGCCGCCAAACTCGACCCGGATGACTGGCTAAAAAATGCAACAAGTCAAATTCCAGAGCAGTTAAGGGTACTGGTTGGTTATTAAGTGCTACCTCCCGTCGCACTGGGTCAATCATAAGTTTTTCAAATACCAAGCGTTTCTGCTCGGCAGTAGTTATCACTCGCTGACGCCTTAAAATAGCTCCGACTCTGACTTCTAACTCTCCCAACCCAAAAGGCTTGGTGAGATAGTCGTCAGCACCTTTAGCAAACCCGCGAATTTTGTCAGCTTCGTCAGCACGGCTAGTCAACATCAGAACAAAAACACCATTACGACTTTGCATCTCTTGGCAAAGGTTAAACCCAGTTACATCTGGTAGATTCACGTCTAGAATCACCAAATCAGGGTTAAATTGCTCAAATAGAGCTAAGGCTGTCTTTCCATCTTCGGCAGCCTCCACCTGATAGTTCTGTTTAATCAAAAAGCGTTGGATTAAATTCCGAACCGCAGGGTCGTCGTCAACTACAAGAATCTTGGCAGGAGCCATGACCATTACTTTGCACAAAAATTCGTAAGATTAACAAGAGGGGTTGCGTAAAAACGCAGTTGCCACCTTGGGACTAACTAAGAATCTACATGGCTACGGTATGAAAATCCCGATCATTCAAAAATAAATACTGTAATCAGGATTGTGGGCGATAAGAACGCGAAACTTCTGTTAGCCACAGTAGATCGGCGTTCTGACTTTAGCCGCAACAGTTTTTAACACCAAGACACCTTCTTGATCTTAGTTAGGTGGCAACTTAAAATCGTCTCAATTTTAAATCGATATGCGGATATATACCACAAGCGATTATTCAGTATAATTAAAAAAACTCTATTAAGGCACAGTAAGTTGCCAAATTGGAAGCAGTAAAGTTGATTTTTTCATAAAAACTATGCATTTTAGGTACTCTCCGTTCAAATTCTAGATTAGAGCCAGAATTAAACAACGACATGAGGGTATACACGGAGTTATAGCGATATGTTAAAGTGACTATAGTTGAAATTACAAAGTCAATCAAACTAACCCGTGCTACTATCCTGGTAGGGCACAAAATAGGTCGAGACTTTAGTTTCGATTAAAAAAACCTAAAGCTGTTTTTTCTTCGACAATAGACTGCCGCTGACTGAGGCTGAACTAACAAACTCCCATGAGCGATCAAAATCCCTACGAAAAACTTGGGGTATCAGAAGAGGCTAGCTTTGATGAAATTCAGGATGCTCGTAATCGCCTATTCGAGCAATATAGTGGCGATCCCAAGCATTTAGAAGTAATTGAAGCGGCTTACGATGCGATTTTAATGGATCGCTTGCGGATGCGCCAGGAAGGTAAAATTAAAGTCCCTGAGCGTATTCGGTTCCCAGAGTTGCGAGTGCAATCGCCTCCTAAAGAAAGTCCAACCCCTCGTGAGCAGTCACCTGCATGGCTGCAACGAATGCTGGATCAGCCAACACCTGCGGATATTTTCTTACCAGGAGCTTGGTTTCTTGGTTTGAGTTCTATTAGTGTGTTTTACCCAGAGGGAGGCGATCAGGTTTTGCAGTTAGCATTGGTGGTCGGGGTAGGCACCAGTATTTTCTTTCTGAATCGCAAGGAAAGCAAACTTGGCCGAGCAGTTTTGCTCACCCTGGTCAGTTTAATCATTGGCTTAATCGCTGGAGGATTAGTTGCTAGCTGGCTCTTACCACAAATATCATTTACCAGTCTGGGAACGAATCAGTTTTCTACTGTAGTGACATTTATATTGTTGTGGTTGGTTAGTAGCTTTCTACGCTAAATTGCTATCAGTAAGCAAGTTTTTATAAAGAAGACGTGTCTTATCTGTGTTCTTCCTAAATAAGAAATTCAGGAGTCAGGATAGTTATTCTGACTCCCGCTTTAATTTTCTGATTAATTCAATCTGTTGCAGTTACAGAGCTTTTCTAGACAAGTGTTCAGGGTTTTAAGACTAAATCTACAGCAGTGCTGAAATCCTTAACGATTAAGTCGGGGTAGTAAAGTTCCAATTGGGTGCGATCGCGGATACCAGATTCCACAGCCATTACCTTAATACTATAATTTTTAGCAGCAGTGATATCGGCTTCCGTATCTCCCACCATCCAGATATCAGTAGCCGGGGGCAGTTCTTTTAATGCCCTAGCCATCAACAAGGGCTTATCTTCAATATCACGAGTTTTAACGTAGTCGTTACTCAGGCAATAACAACGATTTTCCGGGAAAAATCTCCCTAAATCGTATTTTTTAAAAGCATAATCTAGTTCTCTAACTCGGCGCATGGTCATAACTGCCAAATCAATTCCAGCTTGTTGAATTTTTAACAGTGCATCCACAGCACCAGGCGCGAGAGTATCATAGTTGAAATAAGTTTCTGTATGCACAGTTTGCCGCCGCAACTGGGCAAATTCTTGGGCTTGAGCCTCGTCTAACCCTGAATTTAAGGCGATTTGTTTTTCGGGAACACGCGATCGCTTGAACTGCCAAAATTCCGCTTTCGGCAGTTCTTGCACTACTTGATTTGGGCGACGGGTTTTCTCCAAGCAAAATTGATAAACACGGTAGTATCGTTCGGAAACGTCAATAATTGGGCCGTCGAAGTCAGTAATCAGTCTTAGCATCGGCGGAAAATGTTAATTTTTATTAAAATTATCTCAGATAGATGGCTATTTTTCGAGAGCATCAAGTCTAGCTTTGGGTTTTTTTGTAAACTCTTTTTAAATGGGTGCAGCCATAGAAAATTAGAAGTTAAGACTCTTGGTGTGTTATCCCAAAGGCTAATATACCCTACCAAAACTACTCCTTATAGATAGTGGCAAAATGACATCTATTACCAACCAACTGATTGCCGACATCACTCAAAGATTAGTAACTTGCCTCAACCCTGAAGAAATAATCTTGTTTGGTTCTTATGCTTGGGGAACACCCCATCAGTTTAGCGATCTTGACTTGTGTGTAATCGTACCAGATGATATTCCAGGGTTTGACCGTATTGAGTGGGCAGTTCGGGCAATAAATATTCTTGACGATTTATTGATTGATGTTGATGTTCTAATCAAAACTAAAACGGATGTAGAAACATTTAAGAGCGTTCCAGCTTCCCTTACCAGAAAAATTGTCGAACAAGGAAAGTTACTGTATGGACAAGGCAAAACGCACGTTGGTACAGTTTTGGTTGAAAAAAGCCCAGCGTGATTTAAGCGCGGCACAAAAACTAGCTCAAGAACTACCAGATATAGCGATATATCACTGTCAGCAAGCAGCAGAAAAAGCTCTCAAAGGTTTTCTTGTTTTCCATGATACCGACCCAGGTGATACTCACAACATTAGTACTTTGGTGAGATTAGCTTCCACATTTAATCAGGAATTCCTGACTGTATTAAAAGAAGCAGGATATCTGAGTCAGTATAACCAAACATACAAGTGCTGATAAAATTCAGGAGCTTGGAAACTGTAAGTAAAAACATATACATTTAAGCAACCACGATTAACAGCCTCTTGCTCTGCCGCCAAAAGAAGTGCTTTTCCATATCCATAACCTCTTAACTCCTCTGCAATCCAGAGAGTACCGATATGGAACCATCCCAAGCCGATAAAACCCTCCAAGCCGCCCACTACCTTTTTTTCTGAATCACGAAGCAATAGGAACAATGGCGTATATTGGTAATCTCCAATTTCAGCTACATTGAATTGGTGAAGTTGTTTGTCTACAAAATCAACTTCTTTGGAGTCTGACTGACTTTCAATTGATATTTTGTACTCAGGCATCATTGCAGAGTACCGCGTTTGATTTGTTCGCTTTCAATGGCTTCAAATAAGGCGCGAAAGTTACCTTCGCCAAAACCTTTAGCTTGCAAACGGCGTTCAATAAACTCAAAGAAAAATGTCGGCTGTTCAAAAATTGGCTGGGTAAAAATTTGTAGTAATAAAGGCGCAGTATGTCCCCCATCTAAAGGAGTATATTCTTGCCAGTCCACGAGAATTTCTTGTTGAGCGATCGCTTCTAGTTCTAAAATTGATAGAGGCAACCCTGGACGCTGTTTAAGCTGCGTGTAATAGCTTTGAGGAACAGAGAGTAAGGATAAACCACTGGCACGAAATTTAGCGATCGCACTCACAAGATTAGTCGTCCGCAAGGCAATATGTTGAATTCCTGGCCCCCGGTTGACATCTAGAAACTCCTGAATTTGGGAATTTCTGGAAGCTGGTTCATTAATGGGTAGTTGGACGCTACCGTTGGGTGAAATCATCACCTGGCTGTGTAAAGCAGAACGATTGGTTTTAATTTTAAAAGCTTGCTGGGGTTGAAAATCTAAGATATTTTCGTACCAAGCCACGGCACGATCCAATTCACCAACTGCCACATTTAACACTATGTGATCGATGGCGGTAAAAGTGTTTTCATTTGTCATTTGTCTTTTGTCAAAAACCAATGACGGATGACTACTGACTAATGACCTTTCTATCAATGTATGAGTCAGTCCACCCCAGGCGGCAATTTTGCCGCACTTGAGAAATGCCGTACCTGTCTGGCGTTCCTGAATGGGTTGGAGGATTGTAGCACCGTGTTTTTCAGCTAGTGCGATCGCAGTTTCTACATCTTCCACAGCAAAGGCGATATCTGCAACACCAGGTGGATATTGACGCAGAAATTCAGCTACTGGACTTGTAGGCAAGAGTGGTGAAGATATAAAAAAGCAGACAGTACCACTTTTCACCACTTGTGTACAAGTATGAAATGAACTGATGCGATCGGCCACTGGTTGAAAACCAAGATGGTGTATAAACCAATCCCGCCATACTTTGGCGTTTTCTACATAGAAATGAACGTGATCAATTTCCATAGTTACTGAAAATTCAGCATAACAGTTTATATATCTGTATATTTTGCCTCTTTTGCTAGATTTTCACGTCCTTCCTAAGCAAGAATTATGTAGGCGGACTCCCACTTTAAAAGAACAAATGACTGTCAGGTTGAATATTAATTTCCATTGGCACAGCTTGCGGTTCAGCAGAAAGGGCAAAGAAAATAGCATTGGCAGCAGTTTCAGGACTGAGCATTTTTTTCCGGTCTACTTTGAGGTTGACGTGATCCCAGAAGGGAGAATCTACCCCACCAAAGTAGAATAGCGTGAACTTGATACCAAAACGCTTTAGTTCCTCTGCCATACACTTGCTAAAACCCACAACACCAAACTTAGAAGCAGAATAAGCCGCAGCCATCCCCATCGAATGCTTGCCCAGAATTCCTACTACATTACAGATGTGACCAGATTTGCGCTTTTGCATCTCTTCAGCAGCCGCCTGAGTAGTGTAAAAACTGCCTTTTAAGTTGACATCTAACATCTTGTCTAAATCAGCGGGTTCTAAGCTGTTGTAGGGCTTGAGTATCCCGGCACCGGCTGCATTTACCAAAATATCGATTTGACCAAACTCAGCGACAGTCTTTTTGATCAAAGTATCTACCTGTTGGGGATCAGTGATATCGGTGGGAACGCTCAAAACTTTCCCTGGTAAATGATTTGCCAGTGTTGTTAAACTACCTGCATCTCTTGCAGCCAATACCAACCGGACTCCGGTAGGCGCAAGTTTGTGTGTTAAAGCTGAACCAATACCACCAGTAGCACCGACAACAACAACGACTTTATCCTGCATTAGATTATTTTACATTTCGTTACATCTTTTTACATAATACTGAATTACAGGCTAAGGTTGTATGTAGATGACCAGAAAGTATTTACTTGCAGAGTGGCGATCGCTAATCAGATATCCCTACTTCATATTCTTTGCCACTTGCCTTTAATGTAAATGTGGGAGATGATTCTAAATATTTGGTAAAACTAGAACCTAACTTCAATTTTTTGACAATTGAATTAGGAGATTGCCCAGTTATTTTCTGTAACTCTGTACCTAGCTTAGACACAGATAGTTTGATTGTGGGATACTTTATTTTTATATCTTGAATAATTTTTAAGAGTAATTTATCTAATGTTTCTCGATTAGAAATATTAGGAATATCCTCTTGTTGTTCCTCATGATCACAGTCTGCCAATGAGTCATCTAGAATGAGAATTTCTTCCTCAATATGCGACTGTTTTTTATGATGATTAATATTGATATCGCATCTTTCTTGAAATAAATTTGCAATAGCTGCTAAACCATTTAATCTAGCATTGATAGATTCCTGTTCAGTTTTAATTAAATCTTGAATTGTATCAACCACTTTCTCAAAAGATGGAACTTCTGTCGCCATTGCTAAGGAATAATGAGTTAATTTGCCAGTATTTCGGTTTTCTATATGTAAAGTCTGCCCTTGTCTACGTACCCAATGCACAATCAATCCTTGGTTTTGGAGTTCGTTACAGAGGTGGATTAAAATTCCATCGCCGGAGCAAACCAAGATTTCTTTAACTGTTGGATAAGAGCGTAAGACACAAGCACCAAGTGCGATCATTTTTGCATCAGCACTATCCTTACCTCCAGGTACATGGACAAGTTGATAGCCACGGTTATATAGTTCAATATCTTGTTTACCAATACTGGGGTTTCTCCAGTTAGCAAATGCCATTTTAACTTGGAGAGAATACTTGCAGACACTGGCTAAAAATAATTCTGAACTAATATCTAATTTTAAGTTTTCTGCATCCAAAAGCAGAAGGGATATTCCTGTTTCTAATTGATGTTTAATTTCAACTTGTTGTTGAAATTTTTGGAGCAATTTGCTGAATGTAGCAGATTCTAGCCAATCAGTTGATAATATAGTTTGCAGCAGTTCTTCAGGTAATGTCAAACTAAAAGAGTTAAGACTTTTATCTGTAACTTTTTCTTCTGATAGGTTTTCTAATAAAGAGAGTTCTCTAGTTTCAGGTATAGATACTTTAGTATGCTCATTGCTGTTAGCAAGCAAATCACTTTCTAGGGGAGAAGGGAATGTAGGCTCAAGGAATTGTTTCCCACAATTTTTGCAGAGGTAATTCTGCTTGTCATTCCGACGACCATTTTTCCGATATAAAGTAGATTCGCACCGGGGACATTTCATTTTGTGATTCAGGTGGTCTAGAGCAGATACTTGTCTTTAAATATATAGTATAAAAACATACTGTCAATGTCAGATTGTATTGCCCAACAAAAGAAAAACTCAAAGCAAGCAGAAATTAAATTCAATCTGGATTTACTCTCACACCATGTAAGCTGTTATGATTATAATTTACACAATCGGGTGAGCATAAATACTCACGCCACAAGAACGACATGAAAATAAGTTGTGTAAATTAAAAGACTGTCAGCTTAGTAACCTTCTAAATAAGCTATTCCATATTTAACTTGCATAATTAGGGCGCTCATGTTGCCCATTCCACTAGAGTTTGATTTAATTCTATTATGCAATTTAGATGTTTTTTTCAACTTATCTAGAGTTTAAAATAAATTTCAACTAACGCGGGCAAAAACGTAGTCGCGGGTGCGAGAATCCACAGGATTAGTAAAAATTTTATTTGTAGTACCAAATTCAGCCATTTGAGTAATACGATTTTCATTACTATAAAAGAAAGCCGTAAAATCAGATAGGCGAGTAACTTGCTGCATATTGTGAGTAACAATTAAAATTGTCAACTCAGAGCGCAAGTTATGGATCAGATGTTCAATTTTCATACTAGCGATAGGATCAAGACCTGAACAAGGTTCATCCATTAGGAGAACATTCGGTTTTACTGCTAAAGCACGGGCAATACATAGCCTTTGTTGTTGACCGCCTGAAAGCTCTAAAGCAGACTTGTGCAGCTTATTTTTCACTTCATCCCAAAGATCGGCAGCTTTGATGGCAGATTCAACAATTCCATCTAATTCTACTTTTGGATGCCATCCAACTAATTTTACCCCATAAGCAACATTATCATAAACGCTCATGGGAAAAAGATTTGGTTTGGGAAAAACCATACTAATTTGGCGACGTAACCGATTGATATTTATCCGACGCTCATAAATACTCTGTCCAAAAAATTCTACTCTTCCTTCAACCTTCACTTCTGCTTCTAATTCACTCATGCGATTTAACGATTTAAGAAAAGTAGACTTGCCACAACCACTAGAACCAATAATTGCCGTGACTTGGTTTTGGTAAATATCCATTGACACACCTTCAACTATTTTTTGAGTGTCGTAATAGAAGCTGAAGTTTTTGACTCTGATGGCTGGAATTAGTTTACTCATATTCCCAAAACGTGTGAAATGAAACTTGACTAAGTAAAGCAGTACAAATTAGCGATGCTGTTTCACTATGTTACTCCCAAAAGGAGATATTCATGGAAATTACGTAGCTATGCATTAGTCATACAGCAGATAAACTGTTACTAGATATTTATATCTAAGACTGTGTTCTACAATTTATCTTTTACAAACTTTTTATACTCCAATATACTTGGGTTAGTGATATTTTGCCCCGGAAGATCCCCTCAACCGACGCTACTTGTTCCACTTTGGTACACTCCAGATGCTCTCTACGCAAATGAACTTGCTTACCCATCAATCTACAGTGCAGGGCATAATGGGGTAATGTGAAAGACGAAAGTACCAATTGTTATTTGACTGCATGAAAACCAAAAATTATGACAAACAATATAATTGATAGAATTTATCGCTTCAACGAAGGACGGAACCCAAAACTACTTGAATTAAAATACAAGGCAATGCGTTCTGATGTTTTTACATTTTATCGCGGCACGTGTCATTTATTCTACCAAGACTTCCCGAAAAATTCACCACTGAATGCAGCCCCACCAGTATGGATTTGTGGTGACTTGCACCTGGAAAACTTTGGTAGTTATAAAGGTGATAACCGATTAGTTTACTTTGACATGAATGATTTTGACGAAGCATGTCTTGCTCCTTGCACCTGGGACGTAGTAAGGTTTATTACCAGTATACTAGTTGGCTCTCACACGCTGAAGGTGAATGAATCAGAAGCATTAGATTTAAGCAATTCCTTTCTGGATGCTTACAGTCATGCTTTAGCTAAAGGTAGCGCTAGAAGCGTGGAAAAAGAAACAGCCGTGGGCTTAGTTAAAGATTTATTAAAAACTTTAAAAACCCGCCTTCGCCAAGAATTTTTAGATAAACACACTAAGGAAAAGAAAGGTAAACGGCACTTAATTATTGATAATAAACATATTATTGAAGCCACAGAAGCAGAACAGCAAAGAATCAGAGAACTCATCTCAGCTTGGCACAAATCTACACAAAAAGATACCAATTTTTATCAAGTTTTAGATGTACAACAGCGAATAGCTGGTACAGGTAGTTTAGGGTTAGAACGTTATGCAATTTTAGTAGAAGGCAAAGGTTCTCCTGATGGCAATTATCTATTAGATTTGAAGCTAACACCAGCAAGCTCATTACAACCCTATTTAACAGTACCTCAGCCAGTTTGGTCTAGTGAATCTGCGCGAGTAGTAGCTATCCAACAACGGGTACAAGGAACGCCACCTGCTCTTTTGGGGATGATAGTTGATGGGAACAAATCTTATGTTTTGCGAGAGTTGCAGCCAGTACAAGATCGAGTGAGTCTACAGGGGTGGGATGGAAAGCTGGAACGCTTAAAGAAGTTGATGCAGACAATGGGTGAAGTAACAGCGTGGGATCAATTACGCAGCGGTGGTAGACAAGGTTCTGCAATTGCAGATGATTTAATCAAGTTTGCTCATTTATCTGATTGGCATGATCAAATTCTGGAGTATGCAATCAGCTACTCTAAGCAAGTTGAACTAGATTACCAAGAATTCTGTCGAAAATCATGAATCTTGCCTAGTACACATTGGCGTAAGTTTAGATAGGGTTGTATAGCCAGTGACATTTGTGTTGATACAGTCATTTATACCCTAACCGAATTTACGCCTTAGAGTACTAGTCAACCCCGTCTCCTGCAAAGACGCTGCGCGTAGCAAGATGCCCGGAGGGGTACGGGGAATTCAAAATTCAAAATTATCAAACCCCACGCACACCACTTGCTCTACTTGGAGAGACCCCTTGGTGTTAGCCTTCCCCCACTATCGGCTGTTGTTAAGGAGTTTTAGGTTTGATGAACTTGAGGGTCATGCGATCGCTTTCTCCAATGGCGAGGAAGCGTTTCCTATCCTTTTGACCTTGGCTCAAGGTTGGAGGTAGTGTCCAGACTCCTCCCAGATAGTCTTTAGTATCCTTTGGGTTGGCATTAATTTCTGATTTGCCCACTAATTTGAAGCCGACTTTTTCCAGAGCAGCAATTACCCCATCTTCAGACATATAGCCGGTTTTGATACTCTCTTGCAAAGAAATACCTGGTTTAGCACGATGTTCTTCTACTCCCAGGATGCCACCTGGCTTGAGTGCTTTGTAAGCAGCTGCGTAAACCTGTTGGGCATACCCAGCACTAACCCAGTTGTGAATATTGCGGAAGGTAACAACCATGTCCACGGAGTTGTCCGGGGCTAGAGTAAGTTCATTTGGCGGATTAATTTCAACGACTTTGACTTTACCAAAAATCTCTGGATTGTCTGCTAGCTTCTGTTGGAAAGCCAAAGCCAATTTATTCGTGCTGGGAGCAAAGTTAGTAACTATGAATTGTCCCTTTTGCTGTAGAAATGGGGCGAGAATCTCGGTATACCACCCGCCGCCTGGCCACAATTCAACCACGGTCATATTAGAGCGCAGACCGAAAAATTCAAGAGTCTGGGCTGGGTGACGGTACTTGTCTCGCAAGCGATTCGGCTCTGAGCGATGAGTACTAGTGAGTATGCTTTGGAGCGTAGTTGTGCTGTCGAAAGTTGGGGATTTTTCGCTCTGGTTGGCTAGAACAGTGGGCATTACGGATGCCAGTAAGAAAAAACCCAAAGTCAATGCTTTAAGCAAGCCATAACGCCGCTTGGCTGAAGTAGGATTTTGTGCAAATTTCATCGCTGTCTGTTTCAGGTAACTGAAAGTTTGGGTTTTAAGCAAATGAGGGGTTGATCGCATCACGTTACGGGGATTATTTTACACAATTTCATCAAATTTTTGGGAGATTAATCATTAATTTTTGCGGTTATCTAACGGTTGATTCGCTATAGTTAACAGTTAACAGGCAACGGCTAAAAGGAGTTAAAGAGATGGAAATTAAGCCAACTGACCCATCGCTAGCACTCATGGAAATTCCCCCTGGCTATCTCAACATTATGGGTTACGTTGATCAGTCAGAAGTTAATGGCCCTGGTTGTCGTGCAGTCGTCTGGGTACAAGGTTGTCTTCGTGAGTGTCCTGGTTGCTTTAATACTAACTCTTGGTCATTTGAGGCTAACCAATTGATTGCTGTTGATACCCTTGCCGAAAACATTCTCAGTAATCCCCGCAATATGGGTGTGACGTTCTCTGGTGGAGAACCCTTTTGGCAAGCAACTGCACTAGCATCTTTAGCCCGTAAGGTAAAAACTGCTGGGTTAAATGTCATGTCTTTTACTGGCTTCACTCTCAAGCAACTACAGTCTCAATCTGCGCCGCCAGGTTCCCAAGCATTGCTAGAACAACTTGATATCCTCATTGACGGGCCTTTTGTACAATCTCTGGCAATTAATTCTCCCAACTCTCCAGTTTCTTCTAGCAATCAACGGGTTCGCGTGTTAAACCCGGCTTTCCAAGACCAGATTACATGGGCTAGTGACCAGATAGAAGTCCACATCCTCAAAGATGGTGGCCGCATTGTTACTGGCTATCAAGGTGGGCTGGAATTGACAGAATAATTTGTAATGACACTCCTACGTCGCTAATGCTAGCTACGCTAACGTAATTCGTAACAAAAGTCATAGCGCCTATAATTTATCAAACAGAATTCAGGAGTCAGGAGTCAGAATTCATTCTGAATTCTGTACAACTGGTGGATGAATAACCGGCGTTTTTGCACCCCCACCAAATTGAAAATTTGGTG
>CAZZZY010000041.1:0-16610 GCA_964658545.1 uncultured Acetobacteraceae bacterium
TAGCTTGGTTGAATCCCTTACATCCGCAAGTGCAAGAGTTTATCCAAGGGCTAATTTTGGAAGTAGTCAGGGATTACGATGTAGATGGTATTCAGATTGATGACCATTTTGGAATGCCGGTACAGTTTGGCTACGATCGCTTCACTATTGAACTCTACCAGCAAGAGCATCAAGGCAAAAGTCCCCCTATTGATCCTTTTAACTCAGAATGGATGCGTTGGCGGGCAGACAAAATTACTGATTTCATGGCAGAAATCTATCAAGCTGTGAAGGCGGTAAAACCCAATGCCATAATATCTCTATCTCCCAACTATCAAGCTTTTGCCTACAAATACTATTTGCAAGACTGGGAGAATTGGGTAAAAAAAGGTTTAGTTAATGAGTTAATTTTGCAGGTTTATCGAAATGACAAAAGCTCTTTTATCGCTCAATTAGAACAACCATCTGTGAAATTGGCTCAAAGTCTAATTCCTGTAGAAATTGGTATATCAACGGGAACGGTGCGTAATCCTGTGAAAATGGCACAAGTTACAGAACAGGTTCAAGCTGTGCGCGATCGCAATTTTGATGGTATCTCCTTTTTCTACTGGGAGAGTCTCTGGGGTTACATTGTACCGGAATCACCCCAACAGCGACGCAAAGCTTTTTTTGAGATGTTTAATGCTAAAACTGTCAGACTAATCAAACCAAAAAAACTTTGATGCCATTCGCGCCGGAAAATACTAGATATAGCTTTAGATTGCTGTGGACTCTCGCTACTTTTGGCGGTTTTTTATTGAGTTTACTATTTATTGAAGTTGGCGAAAAGCCAGATATTGGGGTAGTAGAGGCGGCTATTGGCGGATTTGCGATCGCACTTCCTCAAGCTTGTCTTCTCAAAGAACCTGTATTTGGCATTAGGTGGATTTTGTCAAGTCTTTTAGGTTGGAGTATTATCACTGCTATCGGTATTGGTGCCGTAGGTTGGATAGTACCTAGCACTCAAATTCTTCCCCTGAGAATCTTGTCTGGAGCAATTTATGGGGCACTTGGCGGCTTGGGGATTGGATTGGCACAATGGTTGGCAATTCCCCAGGCGATGGCGTGGCGATGGATATTTGTCTCTTCGGCAAGTTGGGCTGTTGCTGTCCCCGTGGGTTCTGTGGTGGGAATGATTTTGCACAGCTTAACGCAGTTATTCTTAGGCGAAGTCATGGGATTAGCTATGACTTGGCTACTGGTTGGTATCCTCACCGGGAATGCTCATAAATTGCGATCGTAGACAAACCACGTAACTATCTTGGACTGAGTATGGAGTTGAACATCCTTCGGATCTTTTATCCTATCTTACCATTCCCTAACTCCGCCAATAAATTTATTAAGAACTGTAAATTTAATTGATATAATCTGATTATTGTACTTAAGTATATGCAAGAATCTTGAAAAACTGTTCAAAAATCATTAAATTTGCCCTAAACTGCAAATGTCTTTTCGCCTTCAAAAAGCAGGATTTGTTAAGCTGACTTCTATTAGCTTTCCTAGATTTCTGACAATAAGTAGAGAAAGATTCAAATTTCGATGAGCAACAGCTGACAATACTTTGCTATAGGCGCTAAGTGCATCTACTACAAACATCACGACAAGAGAGCGCCTAGAAGAGTCAGTAATACCAGAAAGGGACTCTCGTATGAATATAAATCCAGCAGAATCAACTATGGAGTTGACAAAATTATCGCCTCCTCAAATTATCTTCGGCACAGAAGTAAATGATAAAAGTAGTGAGCAATTTCTACTGAGCATATACGATTCTGTGCAGGCATCAATATTTGTAGTAGATGTTCTAGATGATGGAGATTTTCAGTATGTGGCACTTAATCCCACTCATGAGCGGTGGATAGGTATTTGCTCAGATGAGCTTCGAGGCAAAAGACCAGAGGATATTCTCTCCCCCATCGATGCTGTTAGGGTGCGTCAGCATTACGCTGAGTGTGTGCTATTTGGCAAAACTATTTCCTACGAACAATGTTTGCAATTCCAAGGAATTCCCACTTGGTGGAGTACGACTCTCACCCCACTAAGGGATGCTAACTCCCGGATTTATCGACTGATTGGTACTAGTAGCAATATCACCCCTGTGAAGCAAGCCCAAGAAGCAGTAGAACTCCAAGTTGAACGGGAACGATTGCTAGAAGCGATCGCCGGCAGAATTCACCAATCTGTAGAATTAGAGACAATTCTGCATCAGACGACAATTGAACTGCGGCAGTTTTTGAATTGCGATCGCATCCTCATTTATCGCTTCGAGGCTGATGGTAGTGGAGTAATCATTGCTGAATCAACTGTGGCTGCGAGCGATCCCCTGTTGGGAAAACATATCACCGATCCCTGCTTCAGTGGCAAACATCCAGAACACTACGGCCGAGGTTGCATTCAAGTTGTTGAGGATATTTATGCAGCAGGCTTGCATCCTTGCCATATAGAGTTCCTGGCATCTTTGCAGATCAGAGCTAATCTAGTCGTGCCGATTTTCAAAGAGCAAGATATGTGGGGGCTATTGATTGCCCACCATTGCCATGAATCACGTCAATGGCAGCAACCAGAAACGGACTTACTCAAACAGTTGGCAACTCAAATCGGCACTGCCGTCCAACAGGCAGAAGTTCGTCAGCAGATCAAGGATCTCAAAGCCAAGTTGGAGTTGCAAAAACAGAAGCACAAAAACCAGTTGCAGCAGGTGCGAAACTTTGAAGCCTTGGTGCGACGGATGACAGAAGAAATCCGCGACAGTCTGGGCGAAACTCAGGTATTGCAGAAAGTAACTCAGGAATTAGCAGAGTTATTGAACCTTGATCGCTGCCAAATCGAACTCTATAGCACCTGTCAAACCCTGGTTACTATTACTTACGAATACAGCATTAACCTACCCCAGTGTCAAGGATTAACCAGACAGATTGCAGACCGTCTTGAAGTTTATCAGCCTTTATTGCAAAAACAACCTCTGCAATTTTTGGAAATTGCTCCTGGATGGCAACCACAGCTATTGGTTATGTCCCAGATGGCTTGTCCAATTTTTGATCCTCAAGGGATTTTGGGAAATCTTTGGTTGACAAGACAGACACAAGAGGCATTTGAGGAATTTGAAATTGGGTTAGTGCAGCAGGTGGCAAATGAATGTGCGATCGCGATTCGTCAAGCACAACTTTACCAACAAACTCAGGCACAGGTAAAAGAATTAGAAAATTGCGATCGGCTCAAAAACCAATTTCTCAGAAACCTGTCCCAAGAACTGCGGACACCCATAACTAGCATCAGCCTTGCAGTCCAAACCCTCGAAAGTGTCCTCACACCAGCAGAAATATTAGATATAGAAATAGTTCCACAACTCTTGCAGATTCTGCATAACGAGTGTGGGCGAGAAAACAAGTTAATTAACGATCTACTCACACTCACATATCTCGAAGCCGAACCGGATCCCCCAACTTTGATTGCCATTGACTTACAAAGCTGGCTTCACCCCATTGTCGAGTCTTTTCGAGACCTCACCAACTGCCAGCGACAGCAGTTAAACCTGAGTATTGATTATACACTCCCGCCTTTAGAGACAGATATCACCGATCTGGAGAGGATTATCACCGAACTACTCAACCATGTCTGCAAATATACACCAGCAGGTGAATCTGTCACAGTTTCTGCTCACCTGAGAGGGGATGCAGTAGAGCTTAATATTAGGAATTCTGGACTAGAAATTACCAGCAACGAACTGTCACGAATTTTTGAGCCTTTTTATCACCTTTCCAAACATGATCCTTGGAAACATAGCGGCACTGGACTGGAATTGGCATTAGTGCAGAAAATGGTCAGACATTTAGGCGGCTCAATTTATGTAGAGAGTGGAGTCGGTCAAACCACCTTCACCATCAAATTTCCCCTTTAATTCGTTTTTTGGGCGCGGCACTAGTTAAATTGCCAAAAAGTTGTGCTACGATTATAATTGGTGTGGGTGACTAGCTCAACGGTAGAGCAGTAGACTCTTAATCTATTGGTTGCGGGTTCAAATCCCTCGTCACCCACTTCTTTCATCTATCCAGATGTACATTAACTAATTATTTGTCACGCTTCCGTTCCAAGAAAAAGTAGGTTCGTTTTCGCAATAGCTCCATCTAGCTTCCCAGGGCATGGGGAAATTAGGAACCGTAAAGCGGATCGAAAATCTTCCCCAGGTGTTACTCAACTTGCCTTGCCCGTCTTCTCGTGACGTGTCACACAAGACATTTGATTTCCCAATCCAATAGCCCTGATAAATTCCACGATTGCTCGTGATTCCAGCTAGCCCTTCAATGAAGATAGTTCCTCCGGGGTAAGTCCAAACGGCAGTTTTGCCGCGATCGCTTTGATAAACCACTTTGCCGTAATTGCTATTCCACACTTCATCTGAGAGGGCAATACTCGGCGCCGCCGCCAAAACAAATACTGCACTAATTACTAGCTGTTGAAGTTTCATTGCACTCCTGGTTTAGTGAGCTGATAACACCACACATAGATGATATCGCTTGCTGTCATCAAACTAACCTGGTTATCCTTTCAATAGTGATATAATGTCTCACGGCTGATGCCGAACTCACGGGCGATCGCGGGTTTCACACCCATTTCAGGCAAGTTACGTGGGATTTCACTGCAAGCATCACCCGAAATTATTTACAATCTAGTTGAAAACGAGGTCTTACTTGACCTTTTTCCATTACCCAAACAGTGGCTTTGGTTTTGCTTTTAGTTGGCATTATAGTAATAGTATTTGATTTTTGAAAAAATCTAAGTATATGTAGGGTGTGTTACGCTACGCGATAACACACCTAAAATTCGAGGTGGTGCGTTAGCCTTTGGCATAACGCACCCTACGTATATTTCAAAAATTAAATAGGAGTCCTATATCATATTTGTGATCCTTGGTGAATTGAAATTTTGATACTAATCTGGAAACAGAGTAATGCTATTTGTATATCAGATGTCTCTTTGATGCTCACCAACTACTTTGTGCAGTTGAGCTAGATCGCTAGGTTTTTGTTTAGGAAGTAAAATGAACCTAAAATTTTTGGCTTTCAGGAAAACTTTATTTGCAATAGTCTTTGTGATTTCCCTTGGTTTTGCAGGATACTTAGTGGGTAATAGCATTAGTCAGAGAGTAATTGAAAAATCTCTTGCTAAACAAGTCATGTCTACCTCCACCGTCGGAAAAAGTTCTCAACTACAGACACTTTTAAATGAGATAGTTGTAGAACAGAAAATTCCTGGTGCAGTCATGTATATTTCTACACCTAAAGGTTCTTGGCTGGGAGCATCTGGGGTCAATAACTTGTCAACTAAAACCCGGATGAAACCCACAGATGGCTTTTCCATTGCCAGTATGAGTAAAACTTTTGTGGCGGTGGTTGTGCTGAAACTAGTGGAAAAAGGGAAGATAGAATTAGATCAGGCGATCGCAACCTACCTACCAACAGACATCAGTCCTCATATTATCAACAGCGACAAAATTACAGTTCGTCAACTGCTCAACCATACTAGTGGTGTTGCAGAATACCTAGAAACAAAAGAGTTTATTCAAGCTACAGCGAACAGAAGTCGCTCACAGCCTTGGACAGCCAGAGAAGCTATTAAGTATATGTATTTAGAAAAGCCCCAAGCGAATCCCGGAGAAAAATTTATTTATACTGATTGCAACTACATTCTTTTGGAACTGATTGTTGAAAATATAACTAGGGGAACTCTGGCACAAGCAATCCGCAGTCAGATTTTAAAACCATTAGGGTTAAAACATACCTTCACGGAATTACGCGAACCGACAATTGGAGAAGTAGCTACAGGTTATAGCGATCGCCATAAGAATGGTAAGCTAGAAAGTAATGCCGAAGTCAATGATGGCAATGGTTTAGGAGATGGTGGATTAGTTTCAACAGCAGAGGATTTAGCCAAATTCGCTAAAGCGTTATTTGTCAAAAAAACCTTACTTTCCTCGAAGATGATGAAAGAAATGCTGAAATTTAGAGATCATGGGGAAAGCTATAGTTATGGGTTAGGTGTAGAACGGTTCTCATCTCCTTTGGAAACAGCAATTGGGCATAGTGGTACAGCATACGGCTTTATAACATTGCTTGCATATCTCCCCAATCAAAATACCACTATAATTGTGCTGATCAACGATCAGGATGTTGATATTAAATCAATAGCTAGGACAGGTCTAGAGGTTGTAAGTAAGAAATGAAATTAATATGAATTTGATCCGAATGAGAGAATAATTGGCTTTATCGTTTTATCTTGAACCCCAGCGATCTAAGTGCAATACAAAGCAACAAATAGCTACAAATGTTACAAGTCAAGAAAAGCTACTTGTTAGTACGCAACTTATTAATGAAGTTTGTGCAAATTTAATATGCAAAGCAGGTTTTGATAACTCGCAGATTCAAAACTTAATTGAAGATTTTTCAGAAGGATGTGAAATCTTGCCTGTCTCGCTAGAAACGCTTTAGTATGCAGTCAAATTGCGCGTTCGCTATTTGCCATCGTTTATGAGTCCTATATCAGAAATATTTTACGCAGAATATAGTTATTATAAAACTGTATTAGTCTCTTTTGAAGGCAAAATAATATGGATTCAGTCATTTTTGACAAAATCCGTGGTGTAATTTTTGGTCAAGCAATAGGAGATGCGCTGGGTTTTGGAACAGAATGGATATCAAAGTATCGAGTCCGCGAAGAATATCCAGATGGGTTGAGAAGCTACAGTCAAATTGTTCGCTATCACAATGTCAGTGGTTGGATACCTGGTGATTGGACGGATGATACTGACCAGATGTTGTGCATCCTCGATAGTTTGCTGGAAAAACAGCAAGTTGACATACTCGATATTGCTGCACGCTTTCATCATTGGGCAGTTACAGATGGTATGGGTATGGGTCAAACTGTGTATTCTGTGGTGTATTCTCCTGATTTTTTGCAAAATCCCCTTGCTACTGCTAAACAGGTTTGGGAAGCATCTGGACAGAAGGCTGCTGCTAACGGTGGCGTGATGAGAACTTCTGTATTAGGTATTTGGGAATATTCCTTTCCTGAAAAAGTTAGACGCAACGCTGAAGAGGTTTGTAAAATTACGCACTACGATTCGCGTTGTGTTGGTTCATGTGTGGCGGTAAGTCTTGCAATCAGTGCTTTATTACGCCAAGAGAGTGATATTAATTCTTTAATGCAATCAATAGCGATCGCAGTGCAAGAATACCATCCTTTTATCCAAGAGTACTTTGAAAAATCTGCAACTTTATCCCTAGAAGCACTGGATTTAGACGAAGGTTTAAATCCAGGCGAAGAAGGTGGAACTGGGTATACCCTTAAGACAATGGGGGCTGGGTTTTGGGCACTTCAACATGCACAATCTTATGAAGATGGAATTCTACAAATTATTCATGAAGGAGGCGATGCTGATACTAATGCTGCCGTAGCAGGGGCATTGTTAGGAGCGCGTTTTGGGTACAAAAACATCCCCCAACAGTGGATAGAAGAATTGGTGTACAAACAAGAATTGGATAATAGAGTGGAGAGGCTGATAAATCTAGTACAGCATGGCGGAAATATCTGAAATATAATTATAAATTATCAATAACAATGAATAAAATAGCGGTTTATGGAAATATATGATCTGTTAATAAGTAAAAAGATAATCCCCATAAATTAAATAAATCACTGGCAGTTTTGAATACGTTGAAATAACTGAAGATGGGGATTAAATAAGCGGTGCGTTATGCCGAAGGCATAACGCACCCTACGAAAATATCTGACTGAAACCTAATTATGAATTATTAATTAGAAGCTGCTTTTTCTGCTACATTACGAATTATTTCCTCTAGCGTTTGGAGTAATTCTTGCTCATTGTAAGGTTTAGAAAAGTAAGCCCGTGCCCCCAATTGCATAGCCAATTGCCGATGTTTATTGCTGCTACGAGAAGTCAGCATGGCAACTGGAATATTTTTTGTATCAACGTCGGAATTTACCTTACCTAAAAAACCATAACCATCAAGGCGAGGCATTTCAATATCACAAATTACCGCCTCAACTCTCAATCCACTATGGAGTTTTTCTAAAGCATCTTGACCATCTTTAGCTTGCTCTACTTGATACCCTCCCTTTTCCAGAGTCAGGGCTAAAAAACGGCGAACATTAATCGAATCATCTACGATTAAAATTGTGCCTTTCTGCTTCGCAGATGCTGCTGATATTTTGTTTTCATCAAATATCAGGAACGGTGTTTTTAACCTGGCTGATGGTAATTGAATACCTTTGGGAGTCCGCCGATTTGTAGCAATCCAATACAGCAACTCATTGACATTCACTAGTGGCACTACTCGACCATCACCGAGAATTGTGCAGTTGCTGAAGCCTTCCGGTAAAGGTATATTTCCCTCAACTTGGCGAATAGCAACTTCTTGTTCACCCCAGCAACGGTCTATTTGGATTGCTACTGGCTGATTATTACCTTTGACTACTAACACGCTGTTAGCATTAATTGCTGCCGGAGTCTCTAATTCTGAGGTATCGTAGCGCAGGCAATTAAACTCTAAATAAGGAGTCAGGCGAATCAGTGGTAGCATGGTTCCTTGCCAATTTAGAACTTCGCTACCTGCCATTTGGAAAACTCGCTCGTTTTGGAGTAAAGATATTTCTGAAATGACATCTGTGGGAAATGCCAACAGCATTTTGTTGATTTCTACCAGCAGAACTCGCGCAACAGAAAGTGTAAATGGTACTGATAGAGTGAAGGTAGTACCTACACCTGGTTCAGTATCAACTTTAACATCTCCTCGAATTAGTTTGAGGTTGTTACGAACTACATCCATGCCGACACCGCGACCAGATAATGCTGTAACTTGCTCTGAGGTGCTAAAACCTGGTTCAAAAATTAGTGATAATAGTTCTTCATCACTAGCATTAGCGAGTAGAGAAGTATCCAATCCCATAGCTAGGGCACGGGTGCGAATTTTCTCCAGAGAAATGCCCCAACCATCATCTCGGATGGTAATGAGAGTGCGATTACTGCGGTGACTAGCTGTAATTTCAATCAATCCTTGTTCTGGTTTACCCAGGAGGCGGCGGGTGCCAGAGTCTTCGATACCATGATCAAAAGCATTCCTTAAGAGATGCATTAAAGGTTCGTTTAATGCTTCTAAAATGCTGCGTTCAATTAAAGTGTTGCCACCTTCAATTTTTAACTGGACATTTTTACCATACTCGACATTTAAATCGCGCAATGCTCTAGGAAAACGTTCGATTAAATCGGACAGTGGTCGCATCCGAATGTGATTTAGTTTAGTCTGTAACTGTTTGGATGTTTTATTGAGTTTACGAGCAATTTGGTCTGTATCATCTACACTGAGTTGCACATCAGTTGTAACTTCCTGTACCTGAACAATGGTTTCCATAACTTCCTGCGATCGCAGGTTAAATTCGTTATGGCGTTCCATTTCTAAGGCATCAAATTCTGTGTTTGTACCTGGTGTTTGGTAGCCATTTTCAGCTTGCACCTGCACCCCCGCAGACGTGGCAGCTTGAGTGGAAATCTTGCCATAGGCTGTACGTAAATCCTGGTTTTCTCGGTCGAGGACTTGTACTCGCTGGTTGAGGTTACGAACAAGTTTGCGTAATCTTTCTAGTTGCGAGTTTAAGCCATTTCGCTGAACAATCAGTTCGCCAAATAAATCATTAATTTGCTCTAGTTGTTTGCTGGGAACTCGGACGCTATTCTCATGAACTTCCCGCTCTTTAACAACGCCATTTGACTCTTTAGCATCGGGAGGATTATTTTCTCTAGCAAATATGGGATTTTGTTCTGTAACATTGATAGCATTAACATCATCTGCAAATTCTGCATCGACAAATGTAAAATTAGCAGCAATACCTGCGCTGGGCTGCACCAAGGCTTCATCATTAGTCCAATTTTCTCTAATGTTTTCTGGTTGCCAAACAGATGTGGGCACTACTTCTGTGTCTGCGGGGGGAAGTTGTGGTATTATTTCTGCTGGTGGTAATAGTAGCGGTGATTGCGTATAACTACCAAAGTCAAGTTCTGTAGGTAAGTTATCTAGTTGATTGATCAGCACCAAAGCTTGCGATCGCCGCCATGCTTGCAATGCTAACTGGGCAATTTCGGGAATGCGATCGCTACTAACGGTTTCCAATTGCTGCGTTACTGACTCACAAAGCTTGCTAAAAGCTGCCAACTGGAGCATTTCTCCCAAACCGCCCAATTCTGCTGCCATAATGACAACTTCTTCATGCAATCCGGGCTGTTCGCTATCTGCCAATACAGATTCTAGACGCTGCAAACACTCTTCTACTTCTGTGGCAAATAACAAGGGGATAACGTCTTGCCCATCCTCTGGGGATAGCATGGTTGAGGCATCCTCCGGGGTAGGGTCGCCCAAGCGATCGTGCAACTCATCAAAAACTGGGTAACAAAAGGTTGCTAACCAAGCATCTTCGACAACATTTCCTTCTGCAAGCAATTCTACAATCTGACGTAGCCAATCAACTCCAGATAGCAATAAACTTTGCAACTGGGTGTCAATTTCTAGAGAATTTTTTTTAGTTTTTAAAACTTTAAAGGAATCTTCCAGACGGTGAGATAAATGACTTAGCGATTTAAATCCCATCATCCCCGCGCCACCTTTAATAGAATGAGCGGCCCGGAGTGCAGCATTGATTTTATCTAAATCGATGCGGTTAGTAGTATCGATTTCCAGCAATATCCCTTCTAAGGTATTTAAGTAATCAGTTGCTTCTTCCAGAAACTGCATCTGGATTTCTAATTCTTTGTCTGGTAACATGATTTTTATCCTTAGTCATTGGTCAATCAATTTTGGATTTTAGATTGCGGATTTTAGATTTTTATTTCAATCCAAAATCTAAAATCTAAAATTTGCATGGTCATTCGTCATTGGTCACTAGCAATTGGACTTTGGACAAATGACAAATGACAAACTTAACTAACTTTGAAAGCCTCGACAGTCTCTTGCAACTGCTGGGAAATTTCCACAGTTTGTTGCAGAGATTCGGAAACTTGGCGAGAAGAATCGCTGGTGCGTTGTGATATAGCAGCAATATCTTTCATCAATTGGCTAACACTTTGCGATGTTTCAACCTGAGATGCAGTTGCAGTGGAAATCGACTGCACTAAGGAGTCAATTTGAAGCGATACATCCAAAATTTCACTCAGACTTTGTTTAGCCTCTTCCACAATTCGAGTCCCTTCTACCACTTGGGTAGTTCCTATTTCCATCGCCTGCACCACTTCACTGGTTTCTCGTTGGATATTTTCAACAATTTGTTCAATTTCTTGGGTTGCGGCGGCACTCCTGACTGCTAGTTCGCCGACTTCTTCAGCAACTACTGCAAAACCTTGACCTTCTTCACCCGCACGTGCAGCTTCAATACCGGCGTTAATGGCTAGTAAGTTAGTTTGGATGGCGATTTGGTTAATCAAGGACACCACACGAGAAATTTGTTGCGAAGATTCTCCCAAACGTTTCACTTTCTTAGCAGTTTCACCCACAGTTTCCCGCAAAGACAGGATATTTTGTACTGTTAAATCCATTGCTTGTCCACTCTTAGTGGCGGTGTGAGCCGCATGATTAGCAACGAAAGCAGCTTTTTCGGCGCTTTCGGCTACGGCTTTCATAGATTGGGTCATTTGGTCAACAGCATCAAGAGTGCGGTTGATTTCGGCAGCTTGGGTGAGCGCTTCTTCTGCCAAGTGGCGGATGGCTCCTTCATTAGAGCCAATGGCAGTGTTAACATGGGTGGCAGCTTGTTGAACTTGGGTAACAATATCCCGGAGGCTTTCGACAATGGAGTTGAAAAAGTCGGCAACAGTGCCTATTTCTCCAGCCGTCACGTTTGCACGCACTGTCAAGTCGCCTCTGGCTGCACCTTCTACATCGTTGAGAAGTTCTAAAAGTTGCTGTTGTAGTGTTTCTTTTTGATGGCGTTCGTCGTCAGAACCGGTGAATGCAACATTCCTAACTTGTTCTATCTCCTCTAATAATTTGGCTTGTTCTAAGGCGTAACCGACTTGAGTTGCTATCTGTTGAAACAAGTCAATTTCCGGTTGCTGCCAAACACGAGGAGTTTCGCAATGATGAGCAATTAATAAGCCTAAAAGTTGCTCTTGGGCAAGAATTGGTACGACCAAATTACCTTTGACGGCAAATTTTTCCAAAAATCGAATGTAACCGTTGGCATTTTTCAGGCTTTGGTCTTGATGAATGTTGGCAACTGCTTGTACCTGTCCATCGTGATAGTTCTCTACATAACGTTCCCGAAAATAAGCATCGTCGATTTTCACTCCGATCATTTCCGGCCAATTACCAGTTACCGATTCAGCAATGACAACGCCATCCCCAGTATCTGGATTCAGACTATAAATGATTACCCGGTCTGTTTTTAGCGCTTGGTGAACTTCTTTCACTGCGGCGTGATAAATATCTTCAGTTTTGAGACTTCTCCGAATTCTTAGGGTAATATCTGCTAGTAATTTTGCCCCTTCAACGTCTACTTCTTGTTCCTTAACTAAGACTTGCAATTGTTCGGCCATCTGGTTGATATTTGCACTCAACACCCCTAATTCGTCTTCTCTTTCGATTTCCAGACGGGTATTGAATTTACCTTGACCAAGCTTTGCTAATGCCGCAGTTGCATTGAGAATTGGCTGTGTAGTTAGTTTAGCTAACCGAGATGCGATCGCACCCACAATTAATGCTGTCAGGGCTGTACCGATGCCTATAGTCCACAACAATTGTCTTTGTGGCTCAAATACAATTGCTGTGTCTGTGGATAAAAGTACTGGCCAATTTAACTCTGGTAAGCCGTCTAGCTTACTGGCTGGTACGTAGCTGACTAATTCTTGTTTTTTATCAGTTTTGGGAACATCGATAAAACTATCTACCTTGTTTGCTACCAACAGTTTAGGTAAACCGGGATACTCTCCCTTTGCCTCTTTCCCCAATAATTCTTTTTGTGAACTCAAAAAAACTGTTCCCGAAGCATCGAGCAAATGGTATTGTTGTCCATTGGCTACGTAGTTTTTGATGACTTCCTCTAAAGATTTTACGGGCATCCGCGCTCTTACCACACCAATGGTTTGACCCGTCCTTGTCTCTTTGAGGGGTGCAGCTATATAAATATTCACTACACCAGTATTTTTTGCTGCTTCCGGTTTACTGATGATAGGAGTATCTTTTTGTAAGGCTTCTTGGAAGTAGGTAAGGTTTTTTTGGTTTTCCAGGGGTTCGCCTGTGGATTGAACAATCAAGTTACCTTGACGATCAAAAACAGCAACGCTGTCATAAGCTTTGTCAGCTTCCACAACTCGATCTAGGACTGCTTGCTTTTGTTGATTGGTGATACTTACACTAGCTTGGGGACTTGTCAAAAAAGGCAAACTTGATATTACCTGAATATCTCCGTAGCGTCCCAATATAAAACGGTTAATTTGATCACTTAAGCCAGTAGCTTCAGCTTGTTGAGATTGGGTAATTTGCTTAGTAATCGACTTGTTGGCAAAAGTAAAAGCGATCGCGCCTATGCCCAATACTGGTATTGTACCAATTGCGATCGCTAAAATAGTCGCTTTCTTAACCAATCCGAGTTTTGTAAAAGAGGCAATAGCCTGATTTAGGGAAGAATTATTAGCCGTTTCGCTAGTATTCTTAATTGGTAGCTTGATGACACTACCAGTTATTTTCTGCGATGAAATCAGTGAGGCTCGATTTTGAGCGCCACTACCTTGATTTGCGTTGGTTTTATTAAACATAAAAGTAGTTCTCCTAACTATGTGAATAAGAACACTAAAAATCCTTTTTAGTACTACACCCTACCTAATCACTGCGGAGAATAGAAGACTGCACAATGGTCTGGGCATCTAATACCAGTAATATTTCTTCTTGTTGCACAACGCAGCCACATAAATAAGGAACTAAACTAGATGCCACTTGTCCTATAGGAGAATGAATATCATCAGGAATAAACTTAGTTGTGCCTTTTATTTCTTGCACAACTAAACCTAGCACCAATGATTCTACTTGGATAACGATCGCACTGTACTGCCGCAGCCGATAATCTAAAGATTCCAAATTGAGCATTCTTGGCAAATCAACTACCCAAATTATCCGACTTCGCCAATTCATTAACCCTAATATACAGGTGGGCATATTAGGCATCGAGGTTACAGATTCAATAGGCACAATAATTGCTTCTTGCGTATGTTTCATTGATAAAACAGCAGCAGTCTGTTGATTTAGCTGAAACTTCAGATAACCGTCTGCTAAATTATTTTGAGTTGGTTTTAAAGGAAGTGTAATGTTTATACTAGTCATTGATTCAAATTACCACTGATTTAATAGTACGTAAGAGATGTTCGCGGGTGTAAGGTTTAGTTATGTAGGCATCTGCACCTTGTCTCATCGCCCATAAACGGTCAATTTCTTGATTTTTGGAACTACAAATCACAATCGGCACTTTTGCAGTAATCGGATTTCTTCTCAGAGACCGACATAATTCAAATCCGCTCATTTCTGGCATTACTACATCAGTAACAATCACATCTGGTTTCTCTAACACAGCTTTTTCTAAACCTTCTTTTGCACCACTTGCTTTAATTACGTTGTAACCACTCTCTTTGAGATAATGGCTCATTAATTCCAATTCACTGGGAGAATCTTCTACAATCAGGATTGTGCCAATTAAAGTCAGACTCACTATGAAATCTCCTAAAAAATAACTCAAGGTGATTAAATTTGGTTATAGTTATGGGTTATTACTAAATTAACTAAGATGTTTAAAAACCATTTTTAGCAATTCTGATTGTGTAAAAGGCTTAGTCAAATATCCTGATGACCTGACTATCTTAGCCTTCGCCCTGTCTATAAATCCTGTTCTACCAGTCACCATAATAATAGGTGTATGTTTAAAAGCTGAATGTTTTCTTAATAATGAACATAGCTCGTATCCGTCTAAGCTTGGCATCTCAACATCTAGCAAAATTAGATCGGGCTTACTCCGAAGAATTTGCATTAAAGCTTTCACAGGATCGTTGATCATCACAACGGAAAATGTGTTTTCATCTAAAAAGTGTTTGATAGAATTTAAAACTGTTTGGCTATCATCGATGCAGGCAATTGTATATAGTTTTTTAGCAACAATTGGCTGAGTAGTTTTATTATTTTCAGGAATATCAAAATTGATTGCTATGGGTAACTTTTGCCCAAGTTTTATTTGCACTTGTGGCTGGACTTGAGACGGTTGTATTTTAGACAAAACTTGGGAAACCCCACCAGCCGGAATTGATGACTGGATATTTTGCCGATTTCGCAACTGTTTTTGACAGTGTTCAACAAGTAATCGCAAATCCAGACGACAGAACTTTGGTAGTTCACTCAAAGAGCTTTCTGGGCTGAATTCATAACTACCTTCTTTTAAACAAAGAAATGATTCCAATACTTCTTTTGCCAATTCGTCTATCAGGCTTGCTGCTTGCACAGCAGTAATATAATCCTGATTTACTAACCAACAAATAGCTTGGTAATCCGCATTGGGTATTGATTGATGTTCATTCTTCGTCTCAAACATCAGCCGCATCTGCACGCGAGTGGCGCTGTTGAGAGCAGGAATTTGCTGGCTTAAGCGTCGCAAGTGACTGTCAAGCCGCTCAAACAGTTTATCTGAATAGGAGGCATAAGTAAGTTTACCGTCCTCTAGATAAATTGACCAAGAAACCATTCCAGTAAATATGCTTAAGCACCCTGTAGCACGCCGACTGGTTAATTGTGCCAACAGAGATAGCGGATGTAGTTTCTGGAACAACCTGTAGCTACCTATAGGAGTTGTGCTCATTTTGCTTTTGCTTCAGCTAAATTCGATACGTGTAAACTAAATTCGTATAGAGTTATTCCACAATTGAAATAAAATAAAAAGCACCAAACTTTTGTATTTTCAAGTACATCAGTTTATATCTAGTGGTTTGTGGTGAAACTCAACGAAAACAGAGTTATGTTCAAATGATCAAATCTCAGCAAATTCGTAAATTATTATTAATTTACTTCTTGTTACTGAGATTTATAGACATCTTTGGAGAATAAGCCATAAAAATGTCAAGACTAGATGAAGCCACTTTCCATTGAGTAACCCCAATCTGACCACAGGAATAATACTGATTTTCTTAAGACAATATATTTGAACTTATGTATTTACACTTAATAAAATTCAGTCTTTAAGGATGTAAGCACTAAATAAAGCCACTCTTCATTAAGTACCCCCTTTGTGACCACAGGGATAATACTGATTTTTTTGATAAAAATAAAACATAATTCCGAAGGGCTAATGACGATACCAGAAAAAAGCATGAAATTAACCAAGTCTTCAGGTGAATTTTTCTAGTTGTCCAAAAAATTTGCGCGATCGCCAGTTTATTTCTACTATGGATGTTGTGTGAGTGCGTAGGCGCAGCCCGCACTTCGACCCAACTCTTGGAGAGGCTGCGCCAGCGACAGGCTCCCTTCCCTGCGGGACGCTACGCATAGCTTGCTTCTCTTAACTCC